>JAJZEY010000194.1 GCA_021805585.1 Planctomycetota bacterium | reverse complement strand
ATGGCCGACCAGATAAACCGCCGCCGAAATGTCCGAAAATGTGCCGTGGCATATTGCTGAAACGGGGGCAGAGCATAACCCCGTTCCCGAAGGTATTGATAGGTATCCTTGGCGGCCGCGGGAAACTGCACTTTAGGCTGGATTTTCCCGAAACTTCCCAGCGTGTTCGCAAAATCAAATAAAATGGCCTGGAGCATGCGTGAAGTCAACTCCTGGTTTTCACGGACGTTTGCCTGGAACCCGGAAATCTCTGGTGACGAATCTGATCCGGCCATCCCGTTCGTCCGCCCGCGGGGCCTTGCCGTTTATCATACTATAGCCGAAAAGCTGAAGCCGACATACCGGTGCGCACCAGACCCGGTGATTTTCCCACGCTATGCCGGCGGCAGAAGCTGTATCTGACTGACCTGCGCCGCGTTTGGATACCGCGGACTTGCCGACGCTCGAATAAGCAACCGAAAGACATCCGTGCGCAACGGCTTAATGTGCGCACGGTATTCCCGCCACCCTTTATAATTCGTTTCTTCAAAAACCACATGGTCGCGGCCATTCGACCGCATGATCCCCTGAAAACTGACCGGATGCCCCAGAGGATCCGCAAAGTTGATGACCACCTGGCCAATCTTTTCCGGCCGGGGCAGTTTTACCTGCACCCAGTGCGGATGCGGCGTGGCAATGGATGAATGCCAGCGGTTGCCGGTAAAGTCCGCAGGGTTGGCGATAATGCCATCAATCACTTTTGATGTGCAGCCCGGCTCGGTCGCCAATTCACTGTCCGAAGTGGCGATAGCGCCTCTGGAAGCGAGTGCTAAATCGCCCGCCTCCACGGGAACAACTGAATAATGCGCGGGAGATTTTAGTTCGGGAAAACAGGTGAATCGTTCCGCTTCAATCCGCCAGTATGGCCGAAATTCATGCCCTGGCGCGCCAGCCACGGCAAAATGCAGTGGTTTGTCATTGATGGGCGTGATGCAAGCGAGGATATTGTCCGCGGGTATCGGCAACTGCCACGGGTCTTGCTTTCCGTCCGGGCAGACCGCTGCAAGTAAAATCGGTCCGTATTCGAATCCATAGCGCAGGCCACCGGGAAATTGATCCATACCGGCATAAAGTGAAAGCCGGACATTCATGGGCAGTGTGAAGGAAATCGCATCGCCATCCTTCCACACGCGCTTAAGCGGCAAATACGATCCGGGCTTGCCGACCGCAAATTTCCTCCCGTTTATATACACACACATCGTTTCACAGGCCCATTGCGGCACGCGCACGTGAATGGCCGCCGCCACCGGTTCCGGAAGTGCGACCCTGATTTTCACCTGCGGATGCAAAGGGAACCGTGTTTCCATAGCCAGATGAAGGGAATGGCCGCCGACTGTACAGGAAATGGACGATTGCGCGTATAAATTTATATATACACTATCTTCCGTTACGGAATAAATATATTCCGGCAGCGATCCGATCTGCCGCGTTCCCTGACCTTCACAGCAGGAGTTGTTTTGTGTGCCGTTTTCTTTTTGCCCATCCAGACTCGCATGATACCGAATGCCGCTGGTCCCGGCCTGATTGGCTATAAGCACATTATAAATGGATTTCTCAATTTCACCGGCATATTGCTCGCGGTCGGGAAACAATTGCAGCAGTCCATGATTAAGGCTGACCCAGAAACTGCTGCCGCAGTTCTCGCCATTTTGCAGATGCAAAAATGCCGACCGTGGCGGATACGCATAGCCCTCGCAAATGCTGATAGCCCCTCCGGTATGCTGCCAGTTCCAGAGATACAGATCCCATGCGCCCAGAACCGCTTCCAGATATTTTGCCGCGCCGGTGGCACGGTATAAATCCAGGTATGGTGTGATGGACGTCAGCAGATAGCAATGCGGATGATCATACGGATATAGCCAGACGGCCCGGGGGTCGCGCCGGGCCAGGCCTTCCAACCAGTAATTTTCCTGAAAATAGCGCTGAATAACCTGCAAGTCCTTCGGCTTTCCGACGGGCGTAAAATAGGTGCGGGTGTTGGCAATCATGCCCTGCACGCCCTGGCTGGCGCGACGCAATAATTCCGGCAGGTAATCACATCGGTCAAACCAGTCGTAAAAACGCCGCAGCACGCCAAATGCTTCCTTTTGACCCGCCAACCCCGCATCCACCAGACCGTGCGTAACCCACGAGCGGGTGTACGCGGCCCGTTCGCTGTAAAAGATGGAATCTTCCGGATAGGCCATCGCGTAACCGTCCGGTCGCTGGCATTCGGCAATTCCCGCCACCACCGCATCAAGCCGTTGCCGCAATTCTTTATGCTCCATCCAACGCAGGGTATTGCCGGCCCCCATCATAAATCGTCCGGCATTGGAACCGGGCAGATCGGTGTCCCAAAATGGAACTGGTGGCGGCAGATTCGGCGGATTCGGCTTGCCCGCCCGCTGGCGAAATGGCCGCAGCAGTTCCGCCACGCCAAAACGCCCCAGTAGATACGCAATATTATTTTCCATCACCGTCTGGAACAGGCCGCCTCCGATTGTCACGCCGCTCTGCGGCGCTATGGCCTTGAATTTAACCGGTCTCCAGTTCGCGACGGGCATGACATTTCCGGCATTGTCCGTAATCACGCCTTCCCCCTGCGGCCGCGGGCGGCGCGTCAGCGGCATCACAACACCCATTCGGCTCCAATTCGCGGTGTAGGGAGGCATGCAGGGATAGACCAGCCGCAAAGCTTCATAATTCGCCTGGTCCGAACCTCCCCCATGGGCCAATGGCTGCGGCGCAATGTATCCGCCGCTGGCCGCGTCAAATTCAATCAGGCCGTCGGAATCGGTGACGCGGCAGCCTTCCGCCACATCCCGCCCACCCGACCAGACCTCTATTTTGGACATGCCGAATTGTCCGCTGTTAAGCTTCGTCGCCGTGAGGCGCACGAATCGACCGGCGCTATGATGGGCCGGCAGAGTCACCACTTTATTGCCCGGTTGCGGAAAATCGCGCTGCGTCTGGTCGCTTATCATGTGCGGAGCGGTGCATGTTTCATCCGCGGAAACTTCCAGCCGAAAGCGACTTGGAAAATACTCCGCAACCGGGCTGTAGCCCAGCAGCGGCATAAGCTTGATCTGATCAATGGTGTGCGTTTGGCCCAGATCTATCTGCACCCATTTGGTGGTCTGGTTGGATGCCACGCGCGACAAGTATCCCAAGGGCGTAATCCGCGCGATGCGTTCGGCTCCCATCGATCGCCGCAATTGCAAAACCCCCGGATAATCGCCGTCCGCCCTGGTTTCCGAGCTGGTACCAATCGTAATCGCCGTGGCACCCGCGGCCGCGGATGCCGCCTTTAAAAAACCACGGCGATCCAGAGCCAACGCATTGCCGGGAAAATTTTTCAGCTTACCAACCATCGTGACACCATCACCAGTGATCCGCGCCGGGTACTAATCCCAACCGGAATTGCGGGAATGCCCTTCACATTTCAGATACTTCATCGTACCGCAAACAAAAGGCCAATACCACAACGCCGAACGACCCGATTGTTTGCAACCGGCGGCACAGGATCATCCGCGCAGGAACCGCCGCCGCCGCGGACCGGGCATTGCCGCGCATCGCCGGCCGGTTATGATGTTCGCAGGAAAATACTTGGCCCCTTGGAGTCATGACGAATGCGACCCGGTACCCAGGAATCTTATGGCGGTGGCACCCTGACAGGTCAGCCGCACTATCAAGTGATCATCGGCATGGAAATTCACGTGCAGTTGGCCACGGTCTCTAAAATGTTCACCGGTGCGGCCAATGGTTTTGGCGGCGCGCCGAATTCCCAGGTGGACCCGGTCATTCTTGGTCTGCCCGGCGTATTGCCCGTTATCAACCGGCGCGCCGTGGAAATGGCCATGATGGTTGGCCTGGCGTTGCAATGTGAAATTGCGGCTCATACCAAATGGGACCGCAAAAGTTATTACTATCCGGACCTGCCAAAGAATTATCAGATAAGCCAATACGACCAGCCTCTGTGTGGTCCCGGCGTGCTTGAATTGCCGCTGCCGGATGGTCAATCAAAACGGGTGCGTATCCGCCGGGCGCATCTGGAAGAAGATGCGGGCAAACTTCTGCATGAGGCCGGGGCCACGGAAAGTCTGGTGGACTTAAACCGCGCCGGCACGCCGCTGCTGGAAATTGTGACCGAGCCGGACTTGGCCAGTCCTGAAGAAGCTCGGCTGTTCGGTGAAGAACTGCGAAGGATTTGCCGGTATCTGGGTGTGTCCGAAGGCATCATGCAGCAGGGGCATATGCGCTTTGAACCCAACATCAATTTGCACATTTTCCCTGATGGCCCCAATGCTGGTCGCGTGGTCAAAACGCCTATTACCGAAGTCAAAAATCTTAACAGTTTTCGCGCTGTGGAGCGGGCCTGTGCCTATGAAATTCAGCGACAGCTTGCCGCCTGGATGGCCGCCCCGGATGCCATATCAACCGGTGGAAAATCAACCCGTGGCTGGGATGATGACAAAGGCCTGACCCTGCTGCAGCGTGAAAAAGAGGAAGCCCACGACTACCGTTATTTTCCCGACCCGGACCTTGTGCCTCTGCATGTGGGCGAACCATGGGTCAAGGAATTACACAGCCGGCAGCCGGAACTTCCCATTGCCCGCCGCCGGCGATATCTGTCGCTTGGCTTGTCCGCTAAAGAGGCCTTTTCGCTGACCGAGGAAAAGCCGGTTGCGGAACTTTTTGATCAGGCCCTGAGTTTGGACGCTCCGGTGCGCCGACTGACCAACCTGCTGCTCGGACCGGCCGCAAAACTTGCCAATGAACGCGCCACCGCCGAAGCCCGCACGGTGCTTATATCCGACCTTCCCGTTTCCGCAGTGCAATATTCATCGCTGGCCCGGCTGGCTGAAACCGGTGTGGTCAGTGCCACCGCCGCGGCCAGTGTGTTTGAACATCTGGTGACCCATCCGCAGGCAGATCCGATGGCGGTAGCCACCGAACTTGGACTGCTTCAGGTACGCGACAGCGGCCAGAACCAAACGTGGGTTCGTCAGGCAATTGAGGCAAATCCACAGGCGGTTTCCGATTACAAAACCAATCCCAAGAAAAAGCAGGCGTCGCTGGGCTTTTTGCGCGGCGCGGTCATGAAGGCCAGTGGCGGCAAGGCCGACCCGAAAATGGTCGGCGAATTACTTGAGCAAATTCTTAATGCCTGAACGCGGTTAGACGCGCGGACGAGGCAAAAAGTGTTTCCCCTGTTTATGGAATTCAGTAGATGCATCAGCTATCGCACCGCATAAGTTCCGCCTTCGGGATTTCCCACGGTATTTCACCCTGGCGACTTTTGGCGGCTACCGCGCTGTTTCTGGCAATTCTGACCAGTGGCCCCAAGCCGGTGGCGGCCGTCGAACTGAAAACTTTCAGCCCACCAGGTTATTATGTTTTTCATACCGATGAAAGCCGCGCGATACTGCAGCAAATATGGCTGCGCATGAACTTTGTCGCGGCCGCTTATCAGCGGCGGCTGCACTCGATTTTCGGCGGCTACGTGACGCAGAAACTCCCATTTTACATCTACCGCCGTGGCAGCGATTATTACCGGGCCGGCGGCGTGCCCGGCAGTGCGGGTGTTTTCATGGTCGATGGCCAGGGGCAGCGGCTGATGGCCATCGGCGGCACGCACATTGACCATCAGATGTGGCATATTATTCAGCATGAAGGCTTCCACCAGTTCACATTCGCATTCCTGCACCGGTTTCTGCCGCCTTGGGCCAACGAAGGCGTGGCGGAATATTTTGGCGAAGGCCTGTTTACCGGAAATAGTTTTGTGACCGGCTGGATTCCGCCTTGGCGTTTGGCGCGGTTAAAGGCGGAAATTCGTGGGCATAAGCTGCTGTCCATTCACGCCATGCGCACCATGAGCTACCGCCATTGGAATGATGTGCTGATGGGTGTGAATTATGACCAGGCCTGGTCGATGATTTATTTTCTGGCCTGGGCCGATCACCATCGGTTTGCAAAACCATTTACCACTTATCTTAAGCTTTTTCACAATGGCGTTCCCGCGGAACAGGCTTGGGAACGCGTTTTCGGAAAAAATGACGCGGCATTTGAAAAACTTTGGCGAAAATACTGGCTTAGCCTGCCGCGTAATCCGACGGCCATTCTATACGCGAAGGTGCAAACGCAGACACTGGAAAATTTTTTAGCACGCGCCGCATTACGAAAGCAAAAATTTACCACCGCGAAACAATTCTTCGATTGCATTCATGCAGACGAACTCAAAGGCTTTGCGATTCCAAGCCCGCTATGGCTGCCTCCGAGCCTGGAAAAGGCGGCGGCCCGCAGGGCTCCCCAAATCGGGCTGTGGAAATTGGTCGGCAAATTGCCTGAGTTAATCTGCTCTATGCCTGACGGCACGGAAATTATCGGCCACTGCCGGTTGGGTCACGCACGCATTCGCAAAGTGTGGGTAACGGTTACGAAAGGCCACATTCGAAAACGATCATCAATCCCGGCCGGCGCGGCGTCAGCCCACGAGGCAACAACCGCCGCC
>JAJZEY010000528.1 GCA_021805585.1 Planctomycetota bacterium | reverse complement strand
CCTGCCAAATCACCACGACCCGGTAACAATGCATCCACGCGACCGACAGCGTCGCTTAGATGGAGCACGGCGAATCGGGCTGCGGCCCAATAAATCAGGCGAGAGTAGAGCGGGTAAACAGGTGAGCGAATTTGGTTGGAGCATAATTGCCGCTGACGCCAAGGCGAGATGACTTTCCCGCCGCCGTCGGTCCGCCGGCTGACGTCTCGACCGGCTGAAATCTCGGGAGTTACGCACAGGCACTTATTTGCCTTCAATGTGGCCGGGGTTATCATCCACGCCGGATCAGCTTGCAGGGAACGCACGCCTGGTTCCAAAGTACGAAATGCTTTTGGAATCCCTGCATCCCGGCCAACGCCGCCGAAGGCGGCACTGTACCGCGATTATCCTGTCCGCCCGTTGCCGTCGTCTCCGCTCTGTTTCCTCCGCCACATCCTGTGTGAATTTCAATTGTTGAAAATAAGCTGTAGACGGCATTATCCCGTTGTGCGGCCGTTGTGAACATCGGTCGCAATTCGTGGATCCGCAATCATTTGTGGTTGGGTCCAGCGTCGCCTCTTCGGCGGTAGAATCAGCGCCATATCGGCAGTGAAAAACAACTCGTTCAATTTCCGGATCAGGGCAAACTTCGCCTGGCGGACGGCGCTGCTGATATTTGTCGCTTCTGTGATTCCGGCCGTAGCTTGCACACAGGCCGCATCTGGCGACGCGACCGGGATCGCGGGCGGATTTACCACGGGCTTTCCGGCATCCGGATTCAGCGGCGGATCGCCGGCGCAGGATTTGGACGCGGCCGGGATTGACGCAGCCGTCGGCGGCGTATGTGGCGGACACCTGTTTGGCTGGGCAGGTTTCGCTTGCTCGCCTGGTAAAAGAGGAAATTCAAGCGGAGTGAAAATTGATTTCTGGCGGGTAAAAGGGCGCGGCACATGATGCCGCGATGAACGGCAATCCGCGTGGCAAAGCCGTCAAAAAAGGCGAAATTGCGCTGGGAATAAGGTTTTTTGCGCCAATAATTCTTGTAGTTTAACGTCTGACCGGTATAGTCGTGACGGTCCAAAGGGCGCAAGCATCTGAAAAGATGCTATTCGAGTCCGCGGACGGCGGTACATTTGGCCGAAAAAGATGAAAGGAATTCATGCGAATTCACATGGGCATTCTATGCCTGGCGGCAGTTGCACTTCCGGCTTTTTTTGGTGTCATTCAGCGGGCGCATGGGGCCAGTCGAAACATGGCTGCACCGCCGCGCCGCCTGGCATGCCCCTATCCGATCGGGTTCATGCGGCTGCACACGGCCGGGAATCGACTGCTGAATACCGCGAACCACACGATTGTGCTCCACGGGGTTGACCTGCCGAGTTTGGAATGGAGCAATCGCGGCGACCATGTGCGCCGGTCATTGGTTGTGGCCATTAAACAATGGCACATCCAGATCGTGCGCATTCCCACCGCGGACGCGCGCTGGTTCGGCCAGATGCCCGGCCAGAAACAGGGCGGCAAGGTCTATCGTCATATTCTGGATCAGCTTATTGCCACCGCCGCAAAAAACCACGTTTACGTGGTATTTGATCTGCACTGGACGGACATGGGCGGGCACCCTTCCGGGCTGGGGCAGCACCGCATGCCGGGGCCTGGAGCGGTAACCTTCTGGCGATCGGCCGCCCGCCGATACCAGAACTTTCCCAATGTTCTGTTTGATGCCTACAACGAGCCGCACGGCATTCCATGGCCGCTGTGGCTTAACGGCGGCCCCAGCGCCGGGGAAACTCAAACAAGTGTGATCGCTTATCGCGCTGCGGGCATGCAAACGTTATACGATACCATTCGTCGTACCGGCGCAAAGAACATTGTGATCATCGGGGGATTAAGCTGGGCCTTTAACGACTTTGGTATTCCGCATGGTTACGCCGTCAAAGGATTTAATATTGTCTATGATTGCCATGTGTATCCGTGGAAACATAAATGGCGACAAAACTTTGAACAGGCCGCCAGGTCTGTTCCCATGATTATCGACGAATTCGGCGGGAATGCGTCCAATGTGCCGTTTGGCAAGCGTGTGCTGGCTTTCGCGGCGCGTCATGATATCAGTTGGTGCGCCTGGTGTTTTCATCCAAAGGCAAGCCCGATGTTAATCAAAAATTGGAGTTATCAGCCCACCACATTCGGACGACTGATCAAGGCGGCTATCGGTACTGAAAAGTAAGGTTGTCCTGCGGGCGGCGGCATCCGTCAATTCCGCGGTTTATATCCGTTCTCTTGCAAAGGAAGTTTTTATGGAATTCAGCAGCAATGACCAATCCGTTGGACCCGTCCTAAGCCGCCGCCGGATGTTACAGGTTGCCGCCGCGGCCGGCACCTGTGTGGCGATTGCAGGGTGTGAGTCCGATACCCCAAACGACGGCCCGATCAATGCTATCAGCCGGTTGCCGGAATGCCTGTCGCTGGCTGGTGCGGGATGGATGCTCCAGCAGGAAGGCGAATCGGACACGGTTTCCGCGATTGTGCCCGGCAGCACGTATACCGACCTGATGCGGGCCGGCAAAATAGCGGATCCTTTTTACCGCCAGAACAACGGCCATGTTCAATGGGTTGCCGACCACAACTGGATTTATGCAAGGACATTTGAAGTTTCAGCGGCCATGCTGGATCGGCCTCATGTGCAGCTGCAATGTGACGGGCTTGACACGTTGGCGACGGTCTGGGTCAACGGACATTCGCTTGGCAATACGGACAATATGTTTCGTGCCTGGACTTTTGACGTTAAGCCGCATCTGCGCGTCGGCACCAATACCGTCCGCATCCGTTTTGCAAGCCTCACGCCCACGGTAAAAGCCCAGTCCGCCGCATATAAGGCCAAGTACAATATTGATTTAAGCGACCCCCGATGCTGGATACGCAAGGGGCCCTACATGTGGGGCTGGGACTGGTGTCGCGGCCTGTTAACGCAGGGCATCTGGAAAAATATTGAGCTTCATGCCTTTGATTCCCGCATCACGGACTTGGGCGTTCTGCAGACCCATAACGCCGATGGCACGGTGGGACTGACGGTACATACCCTGACAGAGGATGCGCCGGATGGGGCCCGCGTGCGCGTCATCGTTTCCCTGGCCGGTTTACCGGTAGCTGAAGCCACCCGAGATATCGCGGCGGGCGAATCGCAAATCAACCTGACGGTAAGCAGCCCGCAACTCTGGTGGCCCAACGGCATGGGCGCGCACCCGCTTTATTCTGTCAAGGTGGAATTAATCGGCCCCGGCGGCATTATGGATTCGTTTAGCCGCCGCATTGGCCTGCGAAAAGTGGAAGTTCTGCCGCCGAAAGATGGCACCGCCATGCACGTAAAGGTCAACGGTGTTCCGGTATTCGTAAAAGGTGCCGACTGGATTCCCGCCGACAATCTGCCCACGCGCGTCACTCCGGAAATTCTGCGATGGTATATGCGGACCGCTGCGGACTGCCATTTTAATTTTATCCGGCTCTGGGGCGGCGGATATTATGAAGAGAATGAACTGTTTGATTTATGCGACGAACTTGGCCTGATGTTGCAATTTGAATTTAAATTTGCCAACAATGTATATCCCGTTCATGACGAACAATGGATGAACAATCTGCGGACCGAACTTGACCAGCAGGTCCGCCGCTGCCGCAACCATCCCTCCATAGTCATCTGGAGCGGCAACAATGAAATTCAGGATTTTAAAGGATATTATCATCTTTTTGGCGACGTCATCGGCGGTACGGTTCGGCGCCTGCTGCCCGGCGCTTTTTATGAAGTAGGCAGCGGTGCCACCGGCAGTGGAGACATTCACACCTGGAATGTCTGGCATGGCAACGCCCCGTTTGAACAATACCGGACCGTTCAGGGATTCGTAACGGAATTCGGCATGCAATCCTTTCCGTCGCCCAAAACCGTGGACACCTACACGGATTCCGCCGATCGTGATTCAATTCATTCGCCGGTTATGCGCTACCACGAAATGGATGGCAGCGGTCATGGCATTGGCGTGATCATGCATTATACCCATCTGTATTTCGGAAAATCGCCGGAAGATTTCGATAGCGCTCTGCGGCTTACCCAGGTCAACCAGGCCTACGGCATCCGCTACGGCGTGGAACACTGGCGGCGCGATATGCCACGGTCTATGGCGGCGACCATCTGGCAATATAACGATTGCTGGCCCGGTCCCACCTGGTCGATGATCGACTATGACCGCAGGTGGAAGGCGATTCAGTACCAGTCACGGCATTTCTTCGCGCCTGTGCTGGTCAGCGGCATTCCGGATCCCGCCACCGGAAAGGCGGAATTGTTTGTCACCAGTGACCGCCAAACCGATGTGTCCGGTGAACTTCACTGGCGAGTCACCGACCTGGCCGGCAAGGAACTTTTAATTGGTTCCCGAACAATTGCGATTCTGGCCCGCACCAGCCGCATGGCCCACACATTGGATCTTTCGGACCTGGTCATGGCTCATGGAGCGGCCAATTTGCTGATCTGGCCGACGGTTCTGGTGCAAGGCCACCGGGTGGCGGAAAACACGCTTTTCTTTACGCGACCGCTGGAGCTTAAACTTCACAAACCGACGTTTGCGTCCACCACCCGCGGCAGCGGCCGACATTTTCATTTGCGAGTTGCCACCGATACCCCGGCCCTCTGGTTCTGGGCGGAATTACGCAACGCCGGCGCGATGTATTCCGATAATTTTATCCATCTGTGTCCCGGCGGTACAAGCACGATTCATATGACGCTGGATAAGCCGCTGTCGCCCCAGGAATTCAGCAGCCAGTTGGTATTGCGCAGCATCTACGATATTGCGCCAGACATGCGTGCCTGACAACAGGCGGCCGGGCAGCACAGCGCGTTGGGGCCCGCGATTATTTTATGGCCGCAGGAACGTAATTCCGTAATGCCATGGCGGAAGCGGAATAACAGGCAAGCTCTGCGGAACAAACCCCGCCTCTGCCGCCCATTGTCGGCACTGTTCGGGCTTGGGGCGAATCGCCATCGATGGCCCGCGCGGCGTGGCCGGATCATAATTCCAATGCATCAGCGCCAGAGTTCCGCCGGGGGCAAGAATTCGTTTGGCCTCAGCCAATATAATTCCCGGACTTTCCGCATGCAGGATGTTAAAAAGCATGGCGAAATCCACGCCGTTGGCGCCCAGGCCGGTTCCGTTAGCCATAAAATCCCGCACTTCTATGATGACATTGGTCAATCCGCGCATCCGGGCACGAATATTGGTTGCCGCAGCCATGGCAGGGTCAATATCAAATCCGTAAACATTTCCGGAAATAATCGCCGCCGCGGGTATGGCGAATGTGCCATAACCGCAGCCAAAATCCGCAGCGTGCCGGTGCTCGGGTTTCAGGCCAAGTTCACGGAGTGTACGCCGCGGATCAAAAAATGAATCCCATAAGGTCGAATCCGGCATACCGCTGTCGCGGGTTTTCATCCGATGCTCCGCAAATAATTCAGATGTCGTCGGGGTAGTATAAAGGATTAGTCAGTCGCGGCAAATAAACCAATGGGCCAATAGACCAACGGGGCTGGAGCGGGTTGATTCGAATAGCTGTTTTTCGGGGAAAATCAACAAATGCGGGGACCCAGCCAATTCCAGGAGCGTTCCATTCCGCGGTAATGGGTGATTGAGCGGTTGGCCAACGCACCACAATGACTTCGCCGCACGGGTGAACGATCCGGAGTCGATACCTGATCGGCAACACGTCTCTCGGACCGCTATCGATACGCTTTCATGGGCTGCGTCAATCAGATCATCGATCAGAGACTCGTCCCGCCCTGGGACAATTCATACCGGCTGCGGCGTATCGCAATCCGGCCGCAGCCGCTAAGGACCTGGCGACTCGCGTAAGGCCGCCAAACTTGGTCCGGAGGGGGAAAATGCCACGGATTTTTCCGTAGCGGCAATTCGCATCTGGACGGCTTTCGCATAGGCTTTTCGCCAATATCGTCACCGCCTTTCCACTTTGATCCGCAAGCTCTGACCGCCGAATTCACCCCACTGCCGCTCCCACGCCCCGCCTTTTTACCCGTATCACGGAACATCCAACCGGGCGGCGGCCACCCGATTCGCTATTGTCCGCGACCTCCACCGACTCTCGCGGCGCCGCTCCGCCGTTTCCGCCGCAAAGCCATTCCCGCACCGGCGACCGCCAGCAGACCCACCGTTGTCGGTTCCGGCACCGGATTGACGTATGAACTGATGAACGCCTGATTTACCGTTTGAACCGCACCAGCGGTCAAAACCCCGCTGTAAATCTGCAACTCCGCGATGCTCCCGGTGAAAAGACCATCCGTCGGAGCATCCCCGATGAGGTTGATAGGCGAAGTGAACGCATCGTTGCCGGTGGTGGTTCCATCGGCGCTGCCGTTAAAATAGAAAGTTGCGTTGCCCAGGTTGTCTGTCGCAACGCCAATCATGCTGAACGCGCTCGTCGGCACGCCGGTACTGGATGAGCCAAACGTGGTTCCGTTATTGCCCAACACCTGATAGTTGACGCCGTTAGTCGGCTCCAAGT
>JAJZEY010000005.1 GCA_021805585.1 Planctomycetota bacterium | reverse complement strand
TGAAGGTCACCCATCATCTTATTTTTATCAGCCCGTATCTTTGCCTGATTCACGGTCATGGTCACATCGGATTTGCCGCCATTATTGGCGCTGGAAAAGCGGAACCAGCCCAGATAAAACCCCATAGCGATAATGGCTATAATGGCAAAGACGCATAACAATCCAATGATTCTCATATATATCCGATCACGTGCGATACGATTGACTTTAGAAGCGGCCTGGGATGACCCCCATTAGCAGCAGCACAATTACCACAAGCAAAATCAGGCCTAGTCCACCGGTTGGGCCATAACCCCACTGGCGGCTGTAACCCCACGTTGGAAGAACGCTGACCAGGATCAGTACCAGCACAATGAGTAATAAAATGCCCAAACGGATGCTCCAACGTTCTTAATTGCCGGTTATCGGCGGCGAGGCTTCGGCGCGAAGCTATTTGCGGGTTCCCACCGGCAAAGACCGTGGACAGTGCCACGTCTGCTAATGCTTCAAGGAGCAAATGCCGTGCCGCGTCAATTTTTGATCGTTTCTCCCTTTTAATATAAGAATTGCGATGCTTTAACCAAGCGGCGGTCAGGTTGTCCGCGACAATTTGACCGACCGGGTCAATTTTCATGTGCGAGGCAGAATCCTAAAATAGATGGCGCGGCGTAATGGAAATAATATCAGATAAAGATATGAAAGGTGGTCATGCCCGCTTTGCCGAAGCCGCACCCACCCGGATTTCTCCGGCTGGATTAATTAACGGAACCAAGAAAAACCAGAGGGCCTCGAGCCAGACGCCCAGGCCCCGGACGATCAACCGGAGGAGTCCCGCCGGCCGCTCGCGGAGCGGGGACGACGATTATATATTTACCCTTCCAGGCCCTGCATTATGCTTCGCCGCAGCGCAGGCATTTCTATCATTCCACCGCAGTCACAACAACGCAATTCCCTGTTGGATCACGCAATTGCAGTTCGCCGTCTAATATGGTCGCGGCGGCGGCAATTTTAATGGAATCATAAATGGCTTGGCTTGGCGGCCGGACGCGGAATTGAACTAGTCCGGGGGCACCAGCGGGATTGCGCGGTGCGCCAAGGCTTTCCCAGGTGTTCAAACCGATATGATGATGGTAGCCGCCATAGGAAAGAAATGCGGCAGACTGACCAAAGCGCTGCATCAGGTTCATTTTTAAAATATTGCGGTAAAAATCCTCAGATGCGGTCAGGTCTGCGACGCGCAGGTGGAGGTGACCAATTCGGGTGTTTATCGACAGGCTGCCAGAATCAGCACCGGCGGGCGATTCCGCCAGCAGTCCGTCGATGTCCAGCCGATCTGTTCCCATTGCCAGATGGCCATGGTAAAAGGGCCAAAGCTCCGCGGGCCGATCATAATACATTTCGATTCCGTTCCCTTCCGGATCGGCCATGTACAGCGCTTCGCTTACACCATGGTCCGCGGCCCCGGCAATTCGCACACCGGCGGCGATCAATTGCCGTAGCTTTTGGGCTAGCGCCAGCCTGGATGGCAGGAGAAAGGCGATATGGTATAACCCCGTTGTCCGGTATCCGGCTGGCGAAACGATCGCCTGACGCAGATTTAAAAACGGCTGGCCACCAATTCCCAATATCACTTCGCGCCGACTCCGCCGCAGTTCGGTCAGGCCGATCATGCGGTTATAAAAGTCCGCACACCGTTGCAACTCGCTGACGGCCAAGGTGACTGGCGACAGGACCGTGCATTCATGCGGATATGCGTCGGGTGAGCGATCTGATGGTGGTTTGACGTCTGTTTTCATAAAGCGGCACCTGGCCAAAACTTTCTTAATATAGTTTATGTATAAACTAATATAATGTCAAGCTGTATTTTTGCCTGCGATCATAAAATCTGGCAATTCGCGCGTGGCAATCACAAATTGCCCGCACTAATCAAATTTTAACATTGACATCGCCCGACAATGTTTTATTATAGGATTGTTAGAAGCGGCATGCGACTGCCTGGCAGGCGCGCAGTTTACGGGCCATGGGCAAGTGAACTGAACGTGCGGCTGTCGCCGTCCGCATCTGATTTACCCGCCTTTGGCGAGTGAAAACCTTTGGTGCAGAATGATTTTATCCGGAGATTCCATCATGCAACAAGACGCCGCCCGGTTAAAAATAACCCGCGATGGCGAGATTGTGCTTGTGGAATTCACTTCCCGTCGGATTCTTGATGAAGCCAATATCGCCGAAATTGGTGACGAGCTTGCGACCCTGGTCGAAAGCGAATACCGTCCCAAAATCATTATTTCCTTTGCCGGGGTGGATCATTTATCTTCCGCCGCCCTTGGTACGCTGATCACAGTCAATAACAAAGTTCGCAGCCGCGATGGTCAGTTGCGGTTATGTGACATCAATCCGCAGATATTCGAGGTTTTTCTGATCACAAAACTTAATAAATTGTTTCAGATTTATCCGACTATTAAGGAAGCTAAGGAAAGCGTGCTACCCAAGGATCGTTCGCCATCTGATTGAACTTTTCGCATCCTTGCCTGCACGCGCGGTATAATTGTGTGCGCACCAGGACATGAAGTCCGCGCCGGCTGATACAGGGAACGGACGCCCTGACCGTGTTAAAGCGGTTTGCTCGTGATTTTTCACGAATTGGGCGTGTTATGCGACAGATGCAGATTAAAACTGACGTCAATCATCCTTCGTCATCTGGCGGACGGAGCAGCGTTAAAGTTGGCTCCGTCACCGGTACCCATACCTTGTGGTACAAGCTGGAAATGCCCAGCGACGTCCGATGTGCCCACGACCTTGAAGAAAAAATCCTCTGTCAGTGCCAACAGCTTTCCTATACCGACCGTGACCTTTTTGCTCTTAAACTTGCCATCGAAGAAGCTTTTGCCAACGCAGTCAAGCACGGCAATAAGCTGGACCCCCATAAAATTGTGCATGTAAAGTACCGGATTACTCCACGACGCGTGGATGTTGTAATTGAAGACGAGGGTTCCGGCTTCAATCCCGCTTCCCTGCCCGACCCTACTTCCGAGTGCAATATCGAGCATACCAGCGGCCGCGGGCTGCTGCTGATGCGCGCCTTTATGAACAATGTGGTCTTCAATCCATCGGGTAATGCGGTTACTTTAACGAAATTCAATGAATGCCCCCGTCGATCCACGCGGCGGGTTGCTTTCGGCTGATTCCTGATCCCGCGTCCGTCCTTCCCAATTCGCCTGACACCGTTATTTTGCCATCGCGGCAGCTTGCGTGGTCCGCACCCGCACCGATCCATCTTTGGATGGCAACGCGCGGCATTCCTGCGTCATTTGGACTGCTGTGGAACACTGTTTCACGATTGGGGAATGGTCTTGCCCGCTTCGATCGCCGTCGGCTGGCTGTTGGCGGCTTGGACGTTCGCATTAATCCGTTCTTTCATAAGACGACCCGCCTTGAAATGAACCTTCCGCCTTGTCGGAACGGAAACGCGGCCAAGGGTTTTCGGGTTTTGTGCGATTCGTGCCGGCCTGGACCGACACTGAAAAATGCCGAAGTCTCGAAATTCCAGGCGATTATCCTTGCCCAGCTCGTTGATCATTTCCTCCAGAAAAGCCTGAATGATGCGCTTGGCATCGCGGCGCGGCACCTTCAGGTTTTCGGCTACGTTTTCAATGAGGTCTTTCTTGGTGATCGTGCTCATCGGTGCATCTTCCCTGGTTGTTCAAGCGGCCTTACTTAAACCCTGAATTGCGGGTTTGAGTCGGCTTTGCTACGCTGGCATTATGTGATTGCGGTTTTAGCCCGTCAAGACAAAAGTTTTTTAACTATTATTTTGGTCTGGTCGCGAGCGTGGTTTCGGGCGTCGGAAAACGTTTTTCCAGGCCAAACAGAGCCCATTATAATTTCCCGTTTTACGTCGGCGGAATCATTTTCGCCTCAGTAGCGCGGGCCGCCATTTCATTAAGCAGCGGGCCAAGATTCTCATATATCACGCCATCCATTTTGGTCTGCTTCATCTGATGCTCCGCCGATTTGTAGGTAATCGTTACGATGCCATGGCTCGCCCATTTGCGGTTGTCTATGGCCGTTATGTTATTCCAGTGTATCTCGGTGCGATCCGCCAGGATCAGGCCGCCCTCCGCAGCCGTAATTTGCCGACCTCGCACGCGGAAGAACCAAATCAGACTGCCCAGCCCAAGTACGACGGTCACCAGAAATATCCACCGCTGATTTTTTATGTCGGTTACGCTGTGCCATCCGGCAAAGTTGGACCTGTGCACAAATCGGTCAAATTGCAGCCTTTGGGCCGCGGCAGCCTTCTGCCAGCCGGGCCAGGTGTGAAGAAGTCTCTTTCCGCGGGCCGACACATCGTGCGATTGAAGCATTTTGCGCACGATGGCATCATCCTGTTTAGGCCAATTAACCCAGCCATCGGATGCCAGCCATGCCGCAGCCCCCAATATTAGAATCGCCAGAATCAGCGGGCGCCTTTTCTCCCATGAACTGATGGTTGCCACAACCGCCATAATGTCTCCTATGGCCGCCTTGCAGCCGATAACCTTCGAAATCCGCCGCTACAATCCGGGCGGGCCGTATTCTTCGCGTAACAGAAAATCCCAGAACCAAGTGCTTATCGCACGGGGAAATTCCCCCTGTCCGACCGGATGCGCCGGAATTCGTATTGTCCGGTCCGGATGTGCCAGCCCCCATTCAATAAAGCGGCTGGTTTCGTCAATCATACGTTGGCGCATCTCGTCGTAGGTTTCGCCTAGCGGTCGTGATCTTATATACAATCTGAACAAGACGGGTCGCTTTCAGTTTAAGTAAGCCTTCGGAGAAAACACCAAACGCTTTTACCCGAATTATAAATTGCAATTGTCAGAAGGCAAATGCGATTTGCCTTAAAAAATTCGACGGGTCCGCAAATGATTCCGGCGGCGGTCAAAATATCCCCATTGAGGCGCAAATTGGAAGCTCAACCAGTATCGCCAATGGCCTGAAGCGGCTGGAGATACCGATTCGTCGGCACAGTTCGAGGGCAATCCTTAAGCCATCAGAAAATCAGCGGACCCACTGTTCACCTGCCCTAACCGCGCCCCGGCAGGGACCGTTGGACCGCCGCCGCCAGACCGCTATGGACAATCCGCCCGCTTTGAATATTTAAACCTGCCGCCAGCCCCGGATTATTCGCGGCCGCGCTTTGCCAGCCCTGGTCGGCAATCGCCGCCAGGTAGGGAAACGTGGCGTTGCACAAAGCCCACGTACTGGTGCGGCCGACGGCACCGGGCATGTTGGTCACGCAATAGTGGACGACCCCGTCAATTACGAAAGTTGGCTTCTGGTGGGTGGTCGGGTGGCTGGTTTCCACGCATCCGCCCTGGTCAATCGCCACATCGACTATGACGCTTCCCGGCTGCATTCGCCGAAGGTCCGCCGCGGAAACCAGACGGGGTGCCCGATCTCCGGGAATCAGCACCGCACCAATGACCAGGTCGGCTCTGGCCAGGGCATCGCGAACATTATGAATATCCGAATAAATGGTTGTGACATTCGCCGGCATTACATCCGCCAGATACCGCAGTCGCGGCAGATTAATGTCCATCAGCGTAACGCTTGCCCCCAGGCCCGCGGCCACACGGGCCGCATTCTGCCCCACCACTCCCGCTCCCAACACGACCACTCTGGCCGGAGCCACGCCCGGCACACCGCCCAGCAGTATGCCCCGGCCCATCATTGGTTTTTCAAGGTATTTTGCGCCTTCCTGTATCGACATTTTGCCGGCAATTTCGGACATGGGTGTCAGGCACGGAAGCTGGCCGGATTTATCCGTAATCGTTTCGTAAGCCACCGCGGTAATGTCGGCTTTTAAACAGGCCGCCGTCAGGCCGGCGGCGGCGGCGAAATGGAAATAGGTCAGTACAATTTGTCCCGTTCGCAGCAGCGCGTATTCCAATTCCTGCGGCTCTTTAACCTTTACCAGCAGCTCCGCACGCTTCCAGATTTCCGCCGCGACGCTTTCTATTTTTGCCCCTGCGGCGGCGTAGTCTTCATCGGCGATGCCGCTGCCGAGGCCCGCCTTGGATTCAATCAGCACCGTGTGTCCATTGGCCGTCAGGTGTTCGACACCCGCCGGTATAATGGCCACGCGGTATTCGTCGGGTTTTATTTCTTTTGGAATTCCGATAATCATGTCAGCTACTATATCGCCAATGGATTCAAATGCACGATTCGCGCTCCGCCGAGTCTGTAAATTAGAATTGACCGAAGCAACTGGATCGACTGTCTCCCGGAATTCTCCATAAATTCCCCAAGCTGGCCGGAAAGCGGGTTTCCGTTTTAACCGGCAATGTTTTGAATGCTGGAAAGATCTTTTGGGATTTGGGGCAGCCAAACTGTTTTTGAGATTGCCAAGTCGCCCTATCCGGCGGTTGTTGGTTAAATCGGCCAAAAGTCTGCCAAGTGGCATTGCGGGTGGCACAAAACCGTTGACGATCTAATTTCAGCCGGAAGCCATATGCCGCCGGCGCTGATTTTCGGAGTTCGTCGGCCCGGGGCGAAAAAAAGGTCCCGTAGATTGGTGAAA
>JAJZEY010000011.1 GCA_021805585.1 Planctomycetota bacterium | reverse complement strand
TCCACCGCCGGATAGCGCGGCGGTAGCTTTTCAATTTTCGCATTCGGGCTGCATCCTCCGGCACCAGAACCAAAATGGTCATCCAGATGAATTGCCTTAATGGCATTGTGCGTGCGAATCCCGTGGCGCGAGGCGGTTCGGCAGAAACGTGCGGCCGCCGTGCATTCCTCGGCGTTGTACCCGCGCTTTTTGTAAGCCGCCTCCACAATGCGGTCATGGGTGGCAAAGGGCATCAGCAGATATTCCATGAATGAACCTCGTTTTACAAATCAGGAAAAGATCAGAATGGGTTGGCCTGAATGAAATCGGGCTTTCCGGTAAGAAAATTAACCAGGTTGTTCGCCGCGCGCATGCCCTGCCGCTGAACGCTTTCCAGCGTTCGGCTACCGATATGCGGCGTGACAATAATATTGTCGATGGCACCAAAGGGATGGTCCGGCCCAACAGGCTCGTGGATCAGCACATCGGCACCATATCCCCATAATTTTCCGCTCTTGCATGCCGCCACAATATCCGCCTCCACCACCAGCCCGCCGCGGGCGGTGTTGATCAGAATAGTGCCGTCTTTCATTAATCCCAGCGTGCGCTGGTTAATCAGCCCGCGGGTTTCGGGGGTCAGATTGGTGTGCAGCGAAATAATGTCCGATGCGGCAAACAATTCGTCGGTCGTCGCGGCGCGGCGTACGCCGTATGCGGCGGCAAAATCAGCGTCAAAATGGTGCCCAAAAGCCATCGGCTTCAGGCCGAAAGCTGCGCCGCGCTTAATGACTTCCTTGCCGATGCGGCCCATGCCCACCACGCCCAAAGTTTTATCAAACAGTTCGCAGCCGGTTTTACGGTCCCAGCGGCCCGCCTTGACGGCCCTTAAATGCCACCAGAAAAATTTGGATACCGCAACCATTAGTCCCATCGTATGTTCGGCGACCGTGGTTTCATTCACGCCGGGAGTAAACAGAACAGGAATTCGCCTTTCCGTAGCATATTTTACGTCAATGGAATCCAGTCCGATGCCATACTTGGCGATCACTTTTAAGCGGGGCAGTGCGGCATCAATTACTTTGGCGGTAATGGCGTCATCGCCATTTAAAAGGCCGTCAAAACCGCCCCCCTGGCGCACCAGTTCCAGCATTTTGGCTTCGTTGATCGGACCACGCTCGGTTACAATTTCCATCCCGCTGTGCGCAAGAATGTCATGATGTTTTCCGGGAGTGTCTTGAAAACTTGTGGTGGTAAGCAAAATTCGCATGGTTCAACTTTTCTCATTATTAAAGCACCCTGAAACCAGGATGGATTTTACACAATACCAATGGTATTACCAGTGGCAATTTTCTTTGGTGGATTTCCTGTGCGGTGTCGCCAGAACCTGAATTATGCGCACAAATATCCCCCGATAAAATCGTTATGCAAGCGGGTGTTCATAAATTATTTGCCGCCCTGCGTGTCCTATGATTGGCGACGATTAAATGATTTACCTGAAGCTTCCGATCGGCACGCGATTGTGGTGTGGTCTCTATTCGAGTTTATTCGCCACCGGTCCGGTGGATTTTCCCACCACCAGGGACACATCAAACAGAATATTTCTGCGCGGTTCATCCGGATTGGTCAGCCGATGGTTCAAGCGTTGCAGGGCCGCTGCGCCTATCAGCGATAACGATACGCCCACGGAGGTCAGTTCAATGGCCGGGCGGGGCTGGGTATCTGAACTGTCAAAGCCGGTGATGGAAATATCTTCCGGCACACGCAAGCCCGCTTGTCGGGCCAGTTCCGTCAGAGCCTGGCCGCTCCATTCATTGGCCGCCATCCATGCGGTCACTCCCTGATGCATCAGGGCAATCACCCGCTCGGCGGTGCCGGCGGGAATCAGATGCTGGTCAAAGGCCTCGGCGGAAAAATCCATAGTCCATGCCGGATTCAGCGGCAGGCCCAGTTTGGCCATCGCCTCCACATAGCCGGCATAGCGTGCCCGCGACCAGGATATTTCCCCGCAGTAACCGAAATAGCCGATCTTCCGGTGTCCCAGTGAATGCAGATGTCCCGCCAGCAGGTTCATGCCGCTGCGGTGGTCCATGTCGATCAGGTCAATGCCGGAATCCGGATAAAAATGTACCACCGACACGGCGGCGAACTTTTCCGCCAGCCGCCGGGCGACTTCCTCCGGCCAGCGGTGTACCAGACAAATTCCCTTCACCCGGCCATCGCGCATGGCGGGTGGCTGTTTATCCGCATTCAGAATCCCAAGGCAATCCTGAAATGAAACATGATGCACAATCAGCGTCACATTCAAGGCGGCGGCGGCTTCGCTTAACCCCACCAGATACCGGGTATGGGTCCAACTGCTTTCCGGTGCCTGCACCAGCACACCCAGATAGCAGGCGGTGGCTTCGGATCCATTTTTCGCCCTTCGTCGCAGGGTATAACCCAGCTGCTGGGCGAGTTTGATAACCCGTTCACGCGTTTCCGGCTTAATTCCCGGTTCCTGCCGCAAGGCTCGCGAAACGGTTCCAGGGGCTAAATGCAACTGACGGGCGATAAATGTCTGATTCGGTGGCTTTGGCATGGCGCTTAAAATAGGCGCTGTGCGCACAGATTGCAATACCGGTTGGAGTACCGGCGGATCGTTTCGGAAAATTATAGAAAAGTTACCGTAAAAGGAATATCGGCGATTCATCGAATATTTGGCTGAATTGCGGTAGGATTAAGAGCATGTTTTCTCCATTACAGGCGATTTTGCTTATTATTCTGATGGAAATGTACACGGCATTTCCGCGGCATGGAATGATTTCCGCTTCACCGCTGGTCAGCGCCATTGCCGAATGTTTAGTGATTCTTCTGCCGTTGGCGATAGCCTTTTACTTTGCGCGAAAGGCTATCAACACATTCACACACACCACTGAGGGGGCCGACGCGCTGGCCAAGTTTGACCAGCGGATGGCCAGGCTGCGAATGGCGGCCTGCGGCATTGTGGTGGTTAATTTATGGGTTCTGAATTTTGGTCACCTGGTTTGGCAAGACTGGGGGCTTAAACAGATTCGTATTGCGGCTCAATCGATCTGGCTTATTCCGGTCCTGCTGGCATGGGTGGGGCTGTGGTCCGTCAGCCATTGGGTTCATCGTATGGATCGGCGGAGTCAGGTTCCGGGCGATATGGCAGGAACAGCGCACATTTCATCCCACCCGTTTCCGGGCTGGCGGGCGTACATATTCATGAATGTGCGCGGGCAATTGCCGTTTATTCTGGTGATTCTTCTGGCGGATCAATTGCTTCGGACCGCACTGGATGGATTAAACAATTATGGTCTACAATCCTATGCGACGGCCACGAGCCTGCTGGCCATGCTATTGCTTTTTATTGCGATGCCGTGGCTTCTGGTACGATTTTGGGATACCCGTCCCTTGCCGGCCGGGCCGCTGCGAACGGAACTTGAATCGCTGGCGACAAAGTGGAATATTTGCTTTACGGACATTCGGATTATCAATACCTATTACCTTGTGCCAAACGCGGCGGTCTTAGGGCCGGGCCGCGTGGCGCGCTATTTTTTAATGACGGATTTACTGCTGGAGACGCTAAATCGCCAGGAGCTTCTTGCGGTATTTGCCCATGAGGTCGGCCACGCGCATCATCGGCATGTCATCCGTTATATTGTGGCGCTTACAGCGATTGAATGGATTACCGGCGCGATCACCGGGCTGGCCATGACCCATTGGCCCGGCCATGATGAATTATTTAATTCGCTGGATGTGGCCGTCATAGGTTTGGCGTTTCTAACGGGATTTTCCCGAATAAGCCGCCAATGTGAACACCAGGCGGACTGGTTTGCGGCGCGGCACATGGCGGATACCTATTCCAGCATTGCGGCACCGGCTCTTGGGCCGATTATTGTGGCGATTCCGGATTTGGCCGCACCCATTCCTGTCAATCATGTCCCATGGATGCTGCAACTGGACCACCCGGTTGAAAACCATGAATCCGCGGCGGCTTACCCGCGGCAATCACCTCTGGAAGCCGGCGCCAGCGTCATGGCCGATGCCCTGATGCATTTATCCGCCCTTACCCGTCGCTCCATCAATAAACCTGATTGGATGCATCCAAGCATTCGCGACCGAGTGAATCTGCTTTTTCGCCTGGCGCGTTCGCCCCAAGAAAGAGAGCGCTTTGAACGGCGAATGAAAAGGGTGAATCGCCTGGTGGTGGGACTTGTAGCGCTGGCCATTCTGCTGATGTTGCTGCCCGGTTAAACGACATGACAATTTCCCGGGTCTGTATTCCGCCCGCAGCCCTGAATCACAAGGGGGCCTGCGTTCCGCGCCACAATAGCTTTTATTGCAAGACGCAATCAACATTTGGAACCGCTTTTTAGAGGTATGTATATTTGGCGATTAACGTCGGCCACCACAACGCAGCCGCCTGTTCTGACAATGTTCCGGACGCAATGAATCTAATGCTGTGAAGCCGAGGGCCGATTCGCGAAAACGCATAAGCCGTCGCAAATATCCTGAATGGTGCGCAGCTTGGCGAGCATGGCCAGCCATTGCCGGGGAATGCCGCCAAGCCCGTAATATGCACCGGCAAGCTGGCCGCAAACGGCACCCGTTGTATCGGCATCCTCGCCTAAATTGACCGCATTAAGCACTGCTTGCTGATAGTTGTGACTGTTGGCAAAAGCCCAGATGGCGGCCTCCAGCGTATGAACGACATAGCCACTGGCATTTATCTGATCGCGTGTTTTATTTTTCCAGGAACCGAGCGAAACGGCTTTTATTTGGGCATCCAGCGGCCTGCGCAACCACATGTCAGGAGCCGGGGAGTATCCGGGCGAGAGCAGTTCCTGTTTGCCCGCCCCGCCGAAGGCTCCCACCAGAAGGCCGGCAAAATAGCGGCAGGCATCCAGGCACAATATACTTCCGTGCGTTGTCCGGGAACTTTCCGCAGCCAGCCTGATAGCCTCGGCGGGTTGCTGGTAAAACGCAATGGCGACCGGCGCTAACCGCATGAGCGACCCATTGCCTGAATTCCGCGCATCGGTTGGTCCACAAGCTGGTTGTGCTGTGCGGCAAAATTCGTCCAGGGCATTGCGAGTCTGATTGCCAATATCAAAACAAATCCCGTTGGAACTTAAATGGCCGTGCTTCCACCATTTTAAATAGCGTTTAAGTTGATCCAGGGGATCAAAGGTCTGGGTTTCAACAATGCTTTGCGCCAGACACAGGGCCATGGATGTGTCATCCGTCCATTCTCCCGGTTTAAGGCCAAATGGCCCGCCTCCTACGATTTTCGTCATCAGCGAAAAGCTGCCGCGCGGCCTGAATTCGACTGTGGTGCCCAGCGCATCGCCCGCCGCCAGGCCAAAAAGTGCCCCACGCAAGCGATCTGCCACCGTCGGTTTATAGCCATCAGGCGCGGACATATCCGGGTTCAATTCCGTATTCATATTCGCCCCTGATTCGTGGTGCAATGAAACATCGCAACGGTATGACGCACGCACAGCCATTGCCGCGGTATTTTATAACACGAATCAAATATTAGTGTAATTCGGAAGTATGGGCTTTGGGTTCAATTTGTAAACACCACGCACCGAATGACTGAATAAACCACCGCATGCATCCGGCCAGTTGCCGGTTGCCGTGCCGGCTTAACCGCGGCAACAGGACGATGGCCCACCCGCGCGGTTAATCTATAGTAATCGCGGTGCCGACGGGGACCAAAGCGAACCGGTGCGGGCCGTCCGGTAACGGGATAAGTGGTTCCGCATCAACCGAAGCCTTGGCCGCTTGAAACGTCGGGCTTGGCACGCGTTTGGGTTTTGCCGCCATTTAAGGAGTTTTCCCCTGGACAATTTGCCGGAAGAAGAAAGATGCGGAAGTTGCGGCGAAATTATCGTTGAATTCGCCAAATTATGGCATGGTCAGCCCTTTTGCGAAAATTGCGAGGCACTGCTGAATAAGCAGGAATCCGTGAAAAAGGAAGACGCCCCGGTTTGCGACCGGTGCGACAAGAGTATCGCGCCGCTTTCCGCCGTGCGGATTAAGGACGGCATCATCCGCTGCGATAAATGCGTTGCAGCTTTGGACGCGGTTAAGGATTCCGGTGAAATCCAAAACGCCCATCTGGCCGCCATTGCCAAAAGCCTGGCGGAAATTCGGACCGATACGCAGCGCATTGCGTCGATTATGACATTCTGGTTTGTGCTGGGACTAGTGGCGGGAACTGTCTGGGCTGTTATCGTGTTAGCTGTGCTGATAAAGATTGCTTTCCACCGCCCATAATTTGCGGCAAACGGCGGTAACCAAAATGCACGGCTGGCAATCGCACGGTCCGGTTTGGTGAACTGAAGCGACGGCTTCAACCGCACGATCCGCCGTGGGCGAGTGAGCCGCGGGTTAAATCGCCATATCGCGACGTCGCAGGGAATCCGCGGACACAATTTGCGCGGATCATCCTGCGGGCGGGCTTAACGCCATGGCCCAAGCCCTGGCACAATATGCGGGCGAGCCGGCAAAGCGAACTGATGGCGGAATATGACCTTGCGACCGCCTGCCGCTGG
>JAJZEY010000285.1 GCA_021805585.1 Planctomycetota bacterium | reverse complement strand
GCAATATGCTGGATGGCACGGGCGTGGCAGCGGGCGACAGTATCATTGGCCTGGCCAGCAGCGGCGTGCATTCCAATGGATATGCCCTGGTTCGCAAGATATGTTTTGAAAAACTGGGACTTTCCCCCGGTGAACAGATTCCGGAATTCGGGCGCACACTGGGCGAAGAGCTTCTGGAACCGACGCGGATATATGTGAAATCCGTGCTGGGACTTCTGAAACAATACAAGGTAAAACGCATCGTCAAGGCGATGAGCCACATTACCGGCAGCGGCCTGCCCGGAAATCTGCCGCGCGTGCTGCCCGACGGCATGATTGCGAAAATCAAACGGGATTCCTGGACAATTCCCCCCATTTTTGATTTCCTGGCCAGGCATGGCCCGGTGGACCCACAGGAAATGTTGAACACATTCAACATGGGCATCGGCTATGTCATTGTCGTAAGTCCCAGCTCAACACGCGCGGTCATGACCCATTTGCGGAGCCTTGGCGAAAAGGCATTTTTCATGGGGAAGGTAAAAAAGGCTCCGGGCGAACCAAGAATAGAATGGTCTTAGCCACCGTTGCGTTTTGCCGCCAATAACGGAAAACCGGGCGGGTGGGGCTGCGCCCAGAGCAGGTGAACTGGTGCGGGCGGAACGGGATATCCGTCCCGATTGGCGACCCCTGCGGCACTGGGATGTCGCATTCCATTCCTCCGTTTCCGGCGGCGCGCAGTTCATCCGCAACAGCCTGGGGGGCGGGCGTCTTGCCCGACTTTCGTCGTTCAAGGCAACGGAAACCTCAACCGGCCTGACCGGCGACGGCGACACTGTCGTCACTGTCGCCGTGTCGCCAGTCGTCGCCAGGGAGTCTTGACCAATCAACCCGGATTGGCAATCGCCATGAATGTGAACAATCTGTTCCGGCCAAAAGTCGGATTTTTGGCTTCATGCCGCACCGCAGGCGGATGCGGCTAACCGAACAACTCGACCAATGGCCAAAATTGCCGGACCATGCCGGTACGGCGCGGGAAACCGTTACGTTTGCAATTCTCCTTCGCCAGCCAAGGCGGCCTCCGCATTCCATTCTTCCGGTTCCGGCGGCACGGTCCCTATCCCCTGCCAACTGGTGCATCCGCCCCGGCTACTGTATAAAAAGTATAAGGCCCTGCGAAGGTCTTACCGGCTGTCGACCAAAGCTGTTTCGGGCGAATACCATCCGCCCTTTATTTTCCGGAAAGAACCCGCTGTATGACCCAATTAAAACCAGACGATCAGGCGCAGGGCAATGCCACCCGTCCCGGATATTTTCTGTTGATCCTGCTTTACATCGCAATTCTAGCCCTCCCGCTGCTTTTAGCGGGCGTCGGACACTTTACGCCGGCGACAAAGTTTGTTCACCAGGTCGCCATCGCACTGGGTCTGCTGGGCCTTATGATTGTCATTACCAGTTTCATTCTTGCCGCCCGGTACCAGTGGGTCGCACGCCCCTTCGGCCTGGATGCGGTGCTGCTTTTCCACCGGCGAATGGCCGTTGTCGGTTTTGCGTTTATTCTCCTGCATATTGCCCTGATGGCAGTGGGCCATATTCAATTGCTTACGCAGTTGTGGCTGCCTTGGAATATCCAGCTTGGCCGCGTGGCTATCTTGCTGCTTATTGTCCAGATTGTGGTGAGCCTTTACCGCGCCGGCCTGAAAGTTGAATATGAAAAATGGCGAATCACCCATCGGGTCATCGGACTCGGCGTTCTGCTTTTTGCCTTTTCCCACGCCTTCTTTTCCAGCCACGGATTTGCGCCCTGGCCTATGCGGCTGCTGGTGGTGCCATTGGCAATTGCGGCCTTTTGTTCGATTATCTGGAGTCGCGTGTTTCGGCCCGGGCGGTTAAAGGAATTTCGATATCAGGTTGCGGATGTCAGGGAAATTCATAAATCGGTGTGGCAAATCAATCTAAAACCCGCGGCCGGCGGCCAGGCCATTCCATATCGGCCCGGCCAATTCGCCTTTTTTAATTTTCACCGAACCCGCAACGGCCTTTCCAGTGAGGAGCATGTCTGGACGATTGCTTCCAGCCCCACGGAACCCGATGGCCTGATGCTGGCAGTCAAGGAACTTGGCGATTTTACGCGCACCATGAACCGCACCGTGCCGGGTGACGCGGTTACCGTGCATGGTCCGTTCGGGCTTTTTTCCCATACGTTGCATCCACCCGCCGGAGAAATGGTGTTCATCGCCGCCGGAATCGGCATTACGCCGTTCCGCAGCATGATCCGCTGGATCGCCGACCGCGGCGAAAGCCGGCCCGTTCTTCTGCTGTATGCCAATAAATCAGCCGATGATATTCCGTTTCTTGAAGAACTTTCGCAATGCCAGCGGCGATCCGGCGGTGCCATCCGCATTGTGAATGTATTAAGCCGGCCCGCGGGGAATTGGACCGGCGAAAAAGGACATATTGATATTGCTTTGATAAATAAATATCTACGCGGCATTCTGGCGGATAAAACTTTCTGGGTCTGCGGCCCGGCGGCTTTTACCACATCCATCATCCGGCAGCTTCGCGATGCCGGCGTGCCCGCGGCCGCAATTCATAACGAGGCATTTTGTCTGGTTCACGCCCCCGTACAACCCGATGGCCGCGGAACGCACCTGCGGAAGTTAACCGCCTGCATTACCATTCTTATGCTATTGCTGGCCGTGCTGTTTGCCCTGGCCAAAACCGATTTCTTGCAATACCGGGGCAAACCCCACAAAGCTGCGCATCCATCGCGCCATGGCAACGCACGCAGCCGCCAGCGGTCCGGCGGTTGATGGCATTTGTGTGCGCGGGCGTCCCGCTGCGGGCCAGATCGACGGCAATAGATCGAATTCTTCAGCGGGGAAATGGTATCGCAGGGGTCTGGCGCAAATAATCCACCGCGGTTTGACGATTCAGAATATTACGTATCTGTTTGTGATGCCCAATAGCCGGACGGGGCCTTTCCATTGGCCACTGACCGCTGGTCAATCGCTTTGTCCCATCGTTGGTTTTCCATTGCGGCATGGAGGCTGTCATCCCGTGGCCGAATGATTCAGCATATCAGGATGGCTTATTGAATTGCCGCGCTTCGTGCCGTCGGCCCGGCCGTGCAGTTTATAATTCGCAGTTGGCGCACCGTTACACCCGCCACCCGGCATAATGGTTTGCCGCCGGGAAACTTGATCCGAACCTGTGGCGGCATAATGACGCGGAAATGCGGGTAAAGCGGCATAAGCTGAATATCCACAAGGCCGCGATTGGTCGGGGCGATTCTCCAAAGGGGAACATCCAGTGGCTTGCCATGATAAAAATCATCCACCAGCAGCTTGCCGCCAACACGCACATGCAGCACATTTCCCAGATAATGAATTCGCAATAAAAGGTGCCGTCTGCGGTCCGCCTTGGGAATGGCTATCCGCCAAAGCGCCGCATTCCGCCAGTCCGCACGTGTCCATTGGTGGGGTTGCCGGGACAATAATTTGGCCGTGCCCGCCAGGTCCGCGGCGCGAACCAATCGCAGTGTTACCGGCACAACATTGGCGTGCGTGGCGGGCAGCATATACCGCATAAAGGCACCATCGGGAATGCCCGGGGCAACCGAACCATTTATGTGTAACGCTTTCACATTCGGCAACAGTGCCAGCGAACCTCCATGGGAATGAATGGTTTCCAACCGCAGCCGTCGGCGGCCGGGCAATAATACCGCCGCCGAAATCACACAATGTGTCCGCCCGGCGAATTTTATTTTGGCCAGGTTCAGCGCCTGCTTTGGCGTTAAAACAATAAATGCGATTTGCCGGAGCGTACCGGTTGTTGTATGAATACGCACGGAAAATGCGATTTGGGTTCCCGGCTTGATGCCGCTGATTTTGTCATAACCCCCCGGCAATGCGCGGACCGTGCCGCCCAGGGTCTTGATCGGCGATCCGGACCGAATAACAAACTCCGGTGCGACGCCCGCCGTGGCGCTGAAAATTTCATAAAGTCGTCCGCCCGTACGGATATGACAAAGTGGTTCGGCTGTGGCATAGCGAATCAGTTGGCCGCCGCATGACAAATTAAACGACCACCAGCCGAAGACACCTTTGTCGATGGTAATCGGATGGTCCGGCACGCGCAGTTTGCCGGTCGTTGTCTGAAGGCTGAATTGAATATTTTTCTTAGCCGGCAGGGGATGGTTATAGGCGTAATTATTAAAAAATATGAAGCCTGCGCGGCCGTTGGAACGCGCATCCCATCGCAGGGTGGTGGTATCATGCAGGTCGGCGGGCAGGCGCGCGGGGGCCATCGCGGGCATGGGCGCAAGTTGCGGACCAAAAGCCTGCGTAAAAAGAGCCTGTTGACGCAGCAGTTGGTATTGCGGCCTTGGCTGGCCACAGGCACCGAGGGGTGCCTGAAAATCATAGTTAATAAGCGGCATTTCATTGGCCCATTTTGGCCCATGGTATTCATTCAAATAATAAGACCGGTCGCCGCGCGGGTTCCATCCCCCATGGTACATATAAAAGCCCTGCCAGTTGGAACCGTTGGCGATTTCCATCATGGCAAAGGCGGCAATGTCCGGACCATTTACCAGAGTCCGATGGGCATAACTGGAGGCCATGCCGCCGCCGGTTTCGCAGGTCGTGTACGGAAACCCGTGGAAAGGTGATTGTGCGGGATAAGTGGGGGCTTTGGCGAATCGGTAAACGTAACGGTTGGCACGGGTAGAGCCGGTCCAGAATCCGACCGGATAGCCGCCAAACATGGGCAGCAGTTGATCGCCCAGATGACTGAAACGGCTCCAGCCGGTCATGGTATAAAACGGAACGTCAATTCCATTTTTGACAGCCAGCTTTTTCAGTGCGTAAAGGTAGGCGGTGTTCCCTGTTTCGTTGTCCATCTGCACGCCGATGACCGGTCCGCCCTGTTTCCATAATAGACCCTTCATTTGCAGTGCAATCTGGTGATACAGGCTGTTGGCCAGTTTCATGAATTTCGGATCGGTGGAACGAATGCGGCAGCCGGAACGCAACACCCAATCCGGAATGCCGCCGTTGCGGGCCTCGCCATGTGCCCAAGGCCCCATGCGAACCAAGGCCAGCAGGCCGGCCTTTTTGCAGTCCTTCAAAAATGTCCGCAGCGACCTTCGGCCGCGCCAGTTCCAAACGCCCGGCTGCTGTTCCTGATAAATCCAGAAAACATAAGTGGAAACAACGCTTACCCCGCCCGCCTTCATTTTCAGCAGCTCCTGGTACCATTCGCGCTGTGGATAGCGGCCATAATGAAATTCGCCGACCATTGGAATCCACGGCCGGCCATTCAGGCTGATGAATCGGCTGTTGATGGCAAAAGTCGCCCCGGTCGGGCTGCGCATGGTTCCGGTCCGCAATCGTGACGGTTGCGGACTGGCAACAGAGATCAGGGTTATCGCCAGCAGCGTGGCCAAGGCGTGGGCGATGGTATGGTGCATAAAGGGCCTTTCGCAAGAATATCGGCCGCCGAAGAAAAAAAGCCGCGGCAACAGGTTTTTATAACGCGATGGCATAAATTCATCCAGTCCATAAAGACTGGCCGCTGGCCGGGGGGCTGACAATTTCAGGGATTTCCAGGGGAGCGTCCCATCGAATTGGAATACGCGATCGCTTGAGGCCGATTGTGACACGGTGTGGTAAAATGTAAGCCTTAATGGGTGCATTTTGGTCGTCGGCACAATAATTGGCCGCGCCGTTGGCCAGAGTGCCCAATCGGCGTATCTTCGGTTAAAATGACATTCGAAGGCCGACGGGTCAGGCAGACCGGAGCGGCGATTGGGAATCTATATGCACGAACTTCAGTCGTGCATGAACGTAAAATGGGTATCGCGGAATTTATAGGCGAAGGGTTATTCCATGAAAAACAAGCTTCACCGGCAGTGGATACTGGCCTTGGCCGCCAGTGCGGCCCTGTTTGCGGGCCGTGGTCATCTGCATGCCCAGGGGCCGGCGACCGGCCGCGCGAAAAGCCTGCTGGCGGGCCAATTGGTGGATGATGCCCGTGCGGCGGGGCGCAATCTGCAATTGCCGCCCGGACTGGCGGCCCGCGAATCTCTGGTTTTATTGCAAAAGGCCCAGGAATTGGACCCGGCTTCCGCCACTGTTTTGCGGCTCCTGGCCGAGGCGGCGGGGGCGTTGCACCGCACGGCGATTGAACGTGCGGCACTTTTGAAACTGGTGAATCTGCAGCCGGACAATCTGGCGGCCCAGTTGAAATTTCTGGATTCGCTGGCGGCCGGTGCCCAAACCGTCGCCCAGCGGATTCATATTTACGCCAAAACAATGACACAAAGCAACCTGAACCCGCAAATCAAAAGTGCGCTGGCACTGCGCATCGGGCAACTGCTGAATGCCCAGGCGCATCACCATGCGGCAAACCTTATGTTTGTGAAAGCTGTGAAACTTAATTCCGCGAATCTGGCGGCCTGGCAGGAACTGACCCTGGCATTGCGGAAAGGCCACGCATCGGCCGGCCAACTTCTTTATTGTTATCTCCATACCCTTCATTGCGATCCATTCCAGCCTGATGCGATGGTCGGTATTGCGCATCTGCTGGCTGCCGCAGGGCATTATGCTT
>JAJZEY010000444.1 GCA_021805585.1 Planctomycetota bacterium | reverse complement strand
GGTGGTGTCGAGTACCGACGCGGCGGCGGTGTTTTCCGTCCTGCGGGCCGGCAAACTGAACCTTAAACCGCGGCTGGGCCGGCTGATAGAAATTGAATCCTGCTTCAACGACCCGACCGCCGTCATGCTCACAACGCTGGTCATTGCAATTATTGAAAAACATAAGGAATCCATCTGGAAATTGCTGTTGAATATTCCGATACAACTGGGAATTGGGGCGGCGGCCGGCATTGGCGTGGGCATCAGCGCACGGTACGTGCTGCGCCGTGCCACATTAAGCACGTCAGGCCTGGTGCCCGTATTCACGCTGGCGGCGGCACTGGTAAGCTATTCCGGGACCACACTGATCAACGGAAGCGGCTTTCTGGCCGTCTACCTGACCGGCGTTTTCTTAAATGCCCCTACGCTGCCGTATCGCGGCGGGCTGGTGCGCGTGCACGCGGCGCTGGGGTGGCTGGCGCAAATCGGAATGTTTCTGATGCTGGGGCTTATGGTGCTGCCTTCCGAATTGCCGCACGTGGCATGGATTGGTTTGGCGATTGCCGTGCTGCTGGCGGTGGTTGCCCGGCCTGTTGCTGTGGCGATCTGTCTGATACCGCTGCGTTTTTCGGTACGGGAAACCGCGTTTATCGGTTGGGTCGGTTTGCGTGGCGCGGTACCGATTATTCTGGCGACATTTCCCCTGATGGCCCACCTGCCCGGGGCACAAAACATATTCAATATTGTGTTTTTTGTGGTGGTCATTAACACTATTTTTCCGGGATCAACCATTCGCTGGGCAACCCGGCGGCTTGGACTTGCCTCTGACGAAAAGCCCGCGCCCGAAGCGGTGCTTGAAATCAATTCTCCCCGACCGCTATCCAGTGAAATGAGGTCTTATCTTATTGAACCGTCGGTCGCGGTTTGTGGCGCAAAACTTAGCGATCTGGAACTGCCCCTTACTGCGGCGGTGATGCTTATAGTGCGCAATGGAAATCTGGTGGCGGCGCGCGGTGGAACGGCGCTGGAGGCCGGCGACCATGTCTATATTTTCTTTGATCATGGTGACCGCCCGCTGATAGACCTGCTTTTTGGCCGCAGTGAAGAAGGTGGCGTAGGCTGACGGGCGCGTCCACCCATTGCAAAACAGCCGCCGGTAACCGGCTTTCAACCGCGGTGCGCGCCCCGGCTACCCGACGTGCGGCGGCCAACCACGCCGGGACGCGACTTTTTGCGGCGGGAAGTCGTCACAACAGGCAAATCCGGCTGTTGAATAATTTCGTGCCGCACCTGCGGAATCGGGCCGTAGCGCGTACCCTCCGGCGAAGGCGGCTGGTCGGCGTTTAAGCCTGAAAAACCGGAAGGTGCCGGCCCCCAGCAGCGTCCCTGTTCTGACTCAAGAATAATATCGCAGGCTTCCTGGGCACTGTCGACCAGCCGAAAAATATTCAGGTCCGCGGGATTGATTGTCTTGTGGTCGTGGGCCATCGTATCACGAAGCCAGTCCACCAGACCGGTCCAAAATTTAACACCCACCAGCACCACCGGACGTGGATCAATTTTGAGTGTCTGGATGAGTGTAAGAATTTCAAAACATTCGTCCATGGTGCCATAACCGCCCGGAAAGCAGACTATCGCATGGGCGTATTTGACAAACATGGTTTTGCGTACAAAAAAATAATGATGGTTCAGGCTGATGGTCTGGTACTGGTTGGCGTACTGTTCCGCGGGAAGGCTGATATTCAGCCCAACCGATACACCGCCGGCATCGCGAGCTCCGGAATTGGCGGCCTCCATAATACCGGGTCCGCCGCCGGTAATAACGGCAAGCTTATGATGTGCCAGCATGGCCCCCAGATCCCTTGCGCGACAGTAATCCGGATGATTGCGCGGAGTGCGGGCGGATCCGAAAATGGTGACGGCAGGCCCCAAATTGGCCAGTGCCTCAAACCCTTCCACAAATTCCGCCATAATACGGAACACGCGCCACATATCGCGTGCCGTCGGGTCAATGGGATTCGCCGGGTTCTTTTCGTACATCATCAGTTGAAACCTCCTCTGTTTTAAGCCCACCCCGCCGGGGCCGGCAAGCATGAGAGTTCAGGAACGTATTGTAATAATCGACCGACCGGAATTGAACCTGTATAAATTCGGTCCGACAATATGCCAATGCCCACCCGTTCGCAATTATTCCACCTGCGGCGGGTCGGCAGCCGAATTTGAACGGGTGAATGTGTCCGGTTGAGTATCCTGTCCAATCACCGATTCCGCTTTGGCAACCGGAAACTCCTGCCGCTGCGGCGAAGCGACGCTGCGCGGCAGAACAATTCGAAATGTGGTTCCTTTTCCTGGTTCGCTTTCAAACAAAATTGTGCCGCCCGCCCCGCTTATAACCCGTCGGACCAGGGCCAACCCCAGTCCGCTGCCGCGCGGCTTGGTGGTAAAAAAAGGCTCAAAGACGCGCGATTGCACCGTTGGATCAATTCCCACACCACTGTCGCGTACCAGCAGCAGGGCACTGTCGGTTTCGGCGACCGTGGAAACCGCCAGCGTGCCGCCGCGGGGCATGGCCTCCTGGGCATTGGCACACAAATTCAGCAGCACCTGCCGCAATTCGTCAGCCCCTATTGAGACCTGTACATCACCGGGCTGCAAATGGGTAATGACACGAATAGACTGGCTTTCCATGGCCGAATGCAGAAAATCCAGCGCTTCGGCCACGACCGTATTAAGCGAAGCATCCCGTGCGTCGGTGATGATCTGCGTGCGCTGCAGGAAATCGTCCAGCATCAGGTCCAGCCGCCGAACCTCGCGTTCGCAGGCATGGGTCATTTCAATCTGCCGTTCGCGTTCCACAATCGGAGCCTCCACCAGGCTACGGAGAAAATGAAGGTTGAAACGCAAGGCCGTCAAGGGAGATCGGACCTCATGGGCCAGCACGGAAGCCAGCATCCCGCGTTCACTTAATAGACTGGTGCGGGCGCGCAAAGTCTGGGCATATTGCTGGCGGGCGTATTCAAACCGCCGCATGACCAGGAAAAATAGAAACCCCAGCGCGGCCATTCCGCCCAGCGCGATCAGCAAAGATATCTCCAAAGGGTGTCGCGCTGCGGTCACAAACCGACTGGCCAGCCAGCTTTCGCTTAGCCCCATGCTTATATAACCGTGAAACCGTTTGGCCGTCCGCGAACGGCTGGTTGGCGAAGCGTTAAAATACGTGGTGAAATCAATGAAATTGCCGGACTGCACCCAAGGCAGTCGATGGATGCGACGGAACGGAGAACTCCCGGTTGAACCCGGGGCGGCCCAAGCCTGCGGACTTAGCACATGGTCTACCAGCGGAGAGACCAGGTCGAAGGCGTTACCCACGCGAACAGCCAGAAAGGCCACATCCCCATTGCTGTTCCAGACCAGAACGTAACCGATGCCGGCAAACTGACCGCCATATCTGTTTACCAGCGGCAACACCCGCTGTGCCCAGGCAAGGTAACTTCCGAAACTGTCGCTGTGCGGCGGAAAAGCCACCAAGTCAGCCCGCAGAATTTGTGAAGCCAGTGCCAGCCGCGAACGCTGATCGCGCGAATAGACGGCACGGGCCACAAACCAGGTCCCCCCCATGCTGGCGAGCAGCCACAGCAACTCCACCGCGCCAAACAGCGCCCAGAAGATCAATGCGGATTTACGTTCTTCGCCCATGGCAATGTAGTAGAATACGCGAAAATCATCGGAAAAGGTAAACCGCCGCAATCGATTGCCAAACCGCGCCGCGCCGCAGCCCCCATGTTTTGCCAAAATCACACCAAACCAGTAACCTTAAAGACCGCGTAAAGATGCGTGCAAGAAAAGGATTTCCATTATGAAACATTTTCGGATTCTACCCGCGTTAATTACCTCGGTGCTTCTGGGCGTTGCCGGCTGTGCCACGCACAATAATACCGTGGTTCCCGCACCTCATCTGAATGTTGACCATCAGTTGGCTCCGGGCGAATGGGGACTGCGCAAACTGCCTGTTTCGGAATATCCCAACATGCAGGCCGCATTCATGGATAAAACGGGGCTGATTACCGCGATCAACCGTTCCATCCAGTTCATGAATACAAAATCCAGCCACATGTTCTTTCCAGACGGCCCGATTACCCACCGGCAGGAACTCACCAGCCTGTATGACTTCAGGTACATGGTGCGGAACATTTCATCGGCAGCCCAATTCCAGCGGATGATCGATACCCGTTACGATGTGTATATTGCCAAGGGATACGATGACCGCGGCAGCGTGTGGTTTACCGGTTATTACACCCCGATTCTTTACGGCAGCCTTACCCGCACCGCACAGTACCAGTACCCCGTTTACAAGCGGCCGAAAAATCTGGTCAGCAATCCGATTACCGGGCAGGTTCTTGGGCAGTTGCTGCCGGGCGGCGGTTATAAGCGGTTTCCCACCCGCCGCCAGTTAATTCAGGGCAACTTGCTGGCAGGGCACGAACTGGTCTGGTTTGCCAACCCTCTGGATGCGTACGTGGCCGAAATTCAAGGGTCGGCGAAAGTCATCCTTAACAACGGCCAGCAAATGACTATCGGCTATGCCGGGGACAATGGCCGCACGTATTCGGGTCTGGGGATGGCGCTGGTAAAGGCGGGAAAAATCTCACGGCGGAAGCTGTCGCTGGTCGCGATTGAGAATTATTTTCAGGTTCATCCACAGGAAGTGGAGAATCTGATCCTGAAGAATCACTTTATGGCATTTCTAAAAGTTTACAATCCGGCACACTGGCCGCTGGGATCGCTGGGCGTAAAAGTAACGGATCATCGCACATTGGCCACGGACAAAACGATTAACGCCCCGCCTTACCAGAGCATATTTCCGCGGGCTGCGGTTACATTTGTGCAGGCGCAAATGCCCGACACCGGGGGAAATATCGCACCGTTCACCGGCTTTCTGCTGGATCAGGACACGGGTGGGGCAATTCGCGCCGCCGGCCGCGCTGATATTTACATGGGCACCGGCCCATTGGCTGAAACCCAGGCCGGCTATGAATTCAGCAAAGGCCGCCTGTATTACCTTTTCCTGAAACCCAATCTCCAACCCATGGGTGGAGCAATACCGGCTGGTGGCACAGGAGCGATTCCAACCAACGCCGGAATGGGCGCAAGCTCCGGCACGGACACCAATAGTCGCACCGGCGGACCAGCCCAGCCGGCGGTCAACAGCAATGGACAAGCCAACCCGCAGATTTTTCCCGGAGCAAAATAAACACAGCCACGGTTTGGCCGATTGGGCGGAACACGATTGTACGGCCCCCTTTTTACTGGAAAGGCCAACTCAAAAGTCGCAATGGCATGGCGTGAACTTTGGGATGCGCCACGGTTCCGTTGATCCAGATTTGCAGAAGTTGCGCCCTTGCCAGACCAAAGAAAAAGCCGATCACCGGCAGGCGCGTGCCATTCGGCGATTCGGTCTGCATGTGAATATTAAGCTTTTGGGTGTGAATGTTGAGTTTTCCGCTCCCGACGACATTAATTCCACTGCTTTGCAAGCTGATGTTGGAAAAATGTACGGTGTTGTGCCGCAACGTGTAGGTAAGGCCCGCGTGGGTAAAAGCCCGGCTGATGGGCAACCGCAACGTGGCAATTTGCATAAGTCCCATGGCCAAGGGAACATTAAATAAACTCGCCTTGGAAATAGTCAGGCGGCCCCGACCAGTCCGCGTAGCGGCATTCGCCAGTTCACCGGTCAGGTGCAAAGTGGCATTCACCAGGCCGGAGTTGTGCGTGGGCTGAGGCTTCCCCGGATAATCTTCCGAGAGTAGCCGCCCCAGCCCGACATTGGCAAGGGAAAAGTCCGCCTTATAACCGGCATTTTTTCCCACGTTCAGTCGAACCGCTCCGTGAAGGGTTCCGCCGGCAACGCTGCCATTTACCTGATCGATGGAGATCGTTTGCGCGGTTGCATCGGTTGCAATTCGACCGGATAGAGGATTAAGCAATTTGCCGCCGACGGTAAGATTGGTCAGTGAGAACCGCCCCACGACGTCCGGCACGCTCTGGCCCTGTAACCAGCGCCCCGCCAGTGAAACGGCGGCGTTGCTGGCGGACGTTTTGAACCACCCGCCGGTGGAAGCCTGTGCAACGATAAGATTGCCCGCAAAACTCCATTGCGATTTCTCATCAACAAATGCGCGAGAAAGACTGGAAAGTGTTAAATACCAGGCACCGTGCGGATCCAGCGGCTGAACAAACCGGCGAGCCGGCGTCGGCAACACCCGCACCAGCTTCGGGTCCAGGTCCGGTGCGGACGCATAAAGCGAAAGCGTTGCGTTGCGGGTCTTAAACAAATAGCTCCCACGGGCGAACAACTTCACGTTATCCAGTCGGGCTTCAATTGAATCAAGCACCACACGGCCGCGATGAATGGCGACTGAACCTTGAATGCGGCGAATAGGCGCACCGAGCGGTTTGTAGTTCAGGCTCATATTAACCGGCGTGACGGTCACGCGGTAATGTGGAATGGTAATCCGGGATTTGCCGGAAGAACCTGTTGAAACGTCGATCGCTGCGGAAAATAGTCCGTTTACTTTACCCGTCGGCTTTGCGGATTTCCACGCCTTTCGCCACGCGGCAGG
>JAJZEY010000337.1 GCA_021805585.1 Planctomycetota bacterium | reverse complement strand
GTTAAACGACATTGGTTGTGACGGTCATATACGAATCATACGACCGCCACTGCGCCGGTATTTAATGTCTACATCGAATGCGAATCATAAAATCAAGCACATGATTTGTCAACTGGCTTGAAAAAAATAATTTAGATATGTGGCTTGCGAATGTTCCGGGCTTGGCGGCGGCGGTGTAAAAAAAGGCAAATAATTATACCAAAAGCGACAATAACCCCGGCTGCATACGACGCCTGATGGGTCCGCCAGACGGCGTATTCACGCGCCACGGATAACCTGTCGCCATAGCTTCGGGCACGGTGAAATGCCCAAATTCCCGTAAGCGCAGCCGCGAATCCCATTGCGCAAAATCCCAGAATTATTGGAAAAAGAAGCTGCCGCCAGCTTGCTTTTGGCCATGAACCGAATCGCGCCGCGCAGGCCACGCCGATGCCAAGAATTGTGGCCAGCGGGGCGGTGGCTACCACGCCCCAGGCCAGGCCCAGCACGGTGGGGTTTGGATTATGGAACAGACTCGGCAGCCCAAGCGATGGATGGTCCAGCGTGAAATAGGCCGGGCAGATGCGCGCGGTGATCTGGTCGTGCACGATTCCGTAACCACCGGCCAGCGCCACGCAAAGAAGCACAATCGCGGCGATTGGGCGGGATTCGTCGTTTGCCGTCGGCACTTGTCCGGGCGAAGTTGAGTCGGCCTTTTTCAAATGGATCGCCTCCAATTGTACCGAATTTCGTGAATGTGCGGACGCATCATGGCGCGCCGGTTACGTTCAGCGTTCCTTTTTCCACCCGCGCGACAATCGGTTTGGCATCCAGTTCCGCGCACAGGTCAATATCATCTTCAAAACCGTTTTCAATCAGGTTGATACCCCCCGCGCCCAGTCGCAGCGCCGGTTTAAGTCGGGAACGCACCGCCGAAAAGGCGTGATAGGCCATCCACGCGGTATCGGTAAAGGGCAGATTCGGACGAAGCGTACCGCCCAGAATATGCCATAGCACCGCCCCGGCACCCAGAATGTCTTCCAAGGCGGGCTTTCCGTCCGTTCCCGCCAGAATCAGCAGGGTATCAAGTTCGTCAATCCGTGTCAGCAGCGCCTGGGCGGTGGCACCGGCATTTAACAATCCACAGATAAACATCCGTTCCGCAGCAAGGGCGGCGGCCGCGGCCCGTGTGCCATTGGTGGTACTCATCAGTACGGTTGCCCCACCAATGTGATGGGTTTCAAATTCCGCCGGACTGTTGCCCAAATCGAAGCCCGGAATTCTGACGCAGTTGCGTTCGCCGGCCGTTTTAACCGGGCCGGTAACGCCCTGGCGCGCCGCCAGAACCTGTTCTGGTGTGTCAAACAAACGCACTTGTGTGGCCCCGTTGGCCAGGGCCGTAACCACTGAACTGCTGGCCCGCAGCACATCCAGAACCACCACCTGTGCGCGGGGCAGAACAAAAGGGTCTATATCCGAGGGTAGCAATATGACATCAATCATGAATTCGGGCCTTTCCTGTGTCCAAATCGTCTCATTCCAGTCGTTAATTGTATAGCTTTTCAGGTTTTGCGCCACGGGTTTCCGGGAAGGCCTGCGGTTAGGGTGGAATAAACCCGCGGCAGGCGGCTGATTTGCCGGCTTTCAATACGCGCCGCCAGCCATTTCAATTGTCTTCCATCGGAAAAACAACCGTTTTTTTTGGAATTGCGCTTAAAGTGACATTTTATGTTATAATGGAAACCATGAGTGATGCAGTATCCTATTTGCCCGGCATTACGCTGGGGCCGGGCGTCTGGGTCGACAAGGCCCACCTTAATTTCGGCTTCTCCCGGTCCAGCGGACCGGGCGGCCAGAATGTCAACAAGGTCAACACTAAAACCGAATTGCGCGTACGACCGGAAGACCTGCACGGTCTTTCGGGACGGGCGATGCAACGCCTGCTTGGTCTGGCGGGGCGGCGTGTGGACGCATTGGGCCATCTTCTGCTGGTCAGCGGGAATCAGCGCACGCAGGAGGCGAATCGCCGTGCGTGCGTGGAAAAGCTTCGCGAACTGATTGCCGAAGCCCTGGTAGAGCCGAAAATTAGACGTAAAACCAAGCCCAGCCGTGCCAGCAAAACCCGCCGTGTGGAATCCAAACGGATAAATTCCCAGCGAAAAACTCAGCGCCGCGTTGTAGCCGAAGCCTGAAAGGCTGTTCCGCCGGGGCTTTTCCGGGGCGAACCGTTTGGTCGACTTGAACCGGCTGCTCCTGGCCCGATTCGGTTTGCCTGCGGCCTGCGCCTGATTTCGACCTCCAATTTGCCTCCAATTGATCGTGCAATCACCCCGCAGTACAATAAAGTCCGTTAAATGGCGGCATATTTGTCGGCCAGCGGCGTTATGCCGCGCATTTGTATGATCATGAATTACACGGACCCGGGCGATGGATTTCTGCAAGTCAGCCGGTTCAGGTTCGCAGCCGCTGGTATCCGTGCTGGTGTCCGCGTTCCAGCAGCCGACGTTTCTGAATGAAGCTCTGCAAAGTGTTCAAGCTCAAACTTGGAAGAATCTGGAAATTATTGTGGTGGACGATGCGTCCGGCCCTGAATTTACCTGTCAATATCAACTGTCCGCAGGCACAAAACTGCTGGTGCACCCGCATCGGCGGGCCACGGCTGCGATAAACCGTAATACCGCCATTGGGGCGGCGCGCGGAAAATATCTGGCATTTCTTGATCAAGATGATCTTTGGGTTCCGGAAAAACTGTCATGGCAGGTAGCGATTATGGAAGAACGTCCGGCTGCGGTTTTAACTTTTGGTCACTATCGGTTGGTGGATGCCGGCGGTGTGCCTTTGGAAACTCAGCACGCGCCATGGGTCGCGGGCCGCGACCCATTTAAACAACTGATATATCGCAATATTATACATTGCCCATCGCAGGTGATGATGCGGCGCTCCGCACTGGATCAGACCGGAGGTTTCGACGAAACCATCCGTGGCGCTGCGGACTGGGATATGTGGATTCGCGCTGCGGCTGCAGGTCCGATTCTGTCCGATACCCGCGTCGTGGCGCTGTATCGCAAACATGCCGGGCAATGGTCGCGCCAAAGCCTGATGATGGTGAATGGTGCGGTGCGGGTAATGGAAAAAACAGCATGCTGGGCTCCTTCGGTTCGGCCCGACCTCCGCGGTCTTTTGCGACGTCGAACGGCCAGATGGCTTCGCGAGACCGCGCGCATCCAACTGACGACTGCGGAACAATCGTCGTTGGCCTATTCGACCCTGCTTAGTGCGATTCGTTTATGGCCTGGCGACCCTCGCGCCTATTGCATGCTGTTGCGCGCGCGACGTGCCGGGAAAGGTTAGGGCGATTCCATGGTTTCCGGGAAATATGTTGAGTCCGCAGGTCATATGGGCAAGCCACCTCCGCAGGACCGCTTTGAATTCCTGCTGTTTTCGACCTGCACGGATATGGTCAGGCGGGCGGTGGATGCCGGTGTTGACGGCCTTGTGGTGGATTGGGAATTCCGTGGTAAGCCGGAGCGTCAGCGCGGTGCGGACACGCAAATTAACCACGACTCGCTCGCCGACCTTGTGCGGATCAGAGAGATCACAACCGCGTCGATTATTGTGCGAATCAACGGATTTAATTCCTCCACGGCATGGGAAATTGAACGGGCCATTCATGCCGGTGCGGATGAAATTTTGCTGCCGATGGTGGTTTCGGTCGATCAGGTAAAAGCCGCGATGGACATCGTTAATGGCCGGGCGGCATTGGGAATTCTTGTTGAAACGCTGGGGGCTGTCGCACGTGCGGCTGAATTGGGCCGACTACCCTTGCGCCGCGTGTATTTGGGATTAAATGACCTGGCCATTCAGCGGAAGTCCCGCAATATTTTCGAGCCGTTGATTGATGGTGTGCTCGATCACGTAAGGGAAAACTTCCATTGTGCCTTTGGGTTTGGCGGCCTCACGCTGCCGGATTATGGCCGCCCGGTTCCCTGTCGGCTGCTCATGGCGGAAATGGCCCGGCTCAACACGTCATTCTGCTTCCTTCGCCGCAGCTTCCTGGCGGATGTCGCCGGAAAGTCCGTGTCCGTTGCCCTGGCGGATATGCGGCAGGCGATTCTGGAAACTCGCCTGCGCTCGCATGACCGGCTCGCCGCAGACCACGCCCAATTGGTTCAGGCAGTGGAATCGGCAATCCGGGCATCCGATTGTAGACCGCAGTCGCCGCCGGCCTGTCGCGTCCCGGCTAAATAGATGGGCGGCTATGCCGGTGACCCATTCGCCGGCCGCTGGCAATCACCGGCTTGGTTTATCCCGGCCTGTCATCGGTCGATCCCCTTATCCCGGTTTGACCGCAAAAATCTTTACACTTGCGGCATATTCATTCAGATTATATTTTTCCGCCAGCGCGGCCAGATCATCATGTATGCCGGCCACTTCAGACGGCACCTGCCCGCAGCAGCCGGTATCCAGAACATTAAGGACGGCACCAGCCTTGGTTCTTATTGGGGCGACGTTTCCTTCAGTATTTTCCATCGCCGGAGAACAGCAGACCGATTGCTTTCCCACCGCACCGTAGGCGTTAAGATCGGTCCGGCTGTCCACTATTTCCACTTGGGAAAAGCCGGCTGCCTGCAGTCCCTGGCGGTAATCTTCCATCAGGACCGCTCCGGAAATGCAGCCCACCCATGCGGAAATATTGCGGGCAAGCTCATCGGGTAACTGTCTTTTCAAGGCAATATCGCTGACGGCCACCCGTCCGCCCGGCTTAAGCACGCGGGCGATTTCACGAAAAACGCGCGGTTTATCCGGTGCAAGGTTTATGACGCAATTGGAAATCACGCAGTCCACGCTATTGGCGGGCAGGGGAAGCGCGTCAATATGTGCCAGATAAAACGCGACATTGGTAAACGGCTTTCCGTTCGCGCCGTTGGCGGCGTTGGCGTTCGCCCGGTCAATCATGGCGGGGGTCATATCGATCCCGATGGCTTTTCCGGTGGCACCCACTTTTTGTGCCGCCAGAAACACATCCAGACCGCCGCCGCAGCCAAGGTCCACGACTGTTTCGCCCGGGCGCAGGCTGGCCATGGCGGTCGGGTTTCCGCAGGAAAGCCCCATATTGGCTTCGGCAGGAATTGAATGCAATTCATCCGTTGAATAGCCAAAAGCCTGCGCGACCGATGCCACCCCGGCATGGTGGCTGGAAAGTGTGCTGCGCGCCACCTGGGCATAACGGTCTTGAATGGTTTGTTCAATAGACTGGTTTTGCGTCATTGGGAGATTCCTTTGCAATATAACGCGGCAATCAAAACACTTCAGCATTTTTGACGGGTCGCCACGGTTGGGCAGCCAATATCGCCAATATCCGGAATAATCGCCGCTATTGTGGCGGTTTCCGCCGGAAAATAGCGCCGTTGAAAAAGCAGTGCCACATTCACCAGTCCAATCATGACCGGCACTTCCACCAGCGGGCCGATGACCGCGGTAAACGCCACCGGGCTTGCGACGCCGAAAAGTGCCACGGCCACGGCAATGGCCAGTTCAAAATTATTGCTGGCGGCGGTAAAACAGATCGTGACCGTCTGTGAATAATCAGCCCCGATTTTTCGTCCCATCCAGAAGCTGACCAGAAACATCACCACAAAATAAATCAGCAGTGGAATGGCGACAAGGATGACCGATCCAGGCGCGCCGATAATCCGCCGACCTTGCAGCGCGAACATGACCACAATGGTAAACAGCAGGGCCATAAGCGTCAGCGGGCTGATGCGTGGAATAAACTTTTGTTCGTACCAGTTTCGGCCGCGGTATTTTAACAACATATAACGCGTGGCCATTCCGGCCAGAAAGGGAATACCCAGATAAATCAGCACGCTGCGGGCGATACGTAAAATGGAAATGGCCGCCAAATCGATATTTCCCAAATGCACGCCGAGCAGCGGCGGCAATACTTTAATAAACAGCCACGCATAAAGGCTGTAAAACAGAACCTGAAACAGGCTGTTAAACGCCACCAGACCCGCGGCATAATCGGTGTTTCCGTTGGCCAGATCATTCCACACAATCACCATCGCAATGCAGCGGGCCAGACCAATCAGAATCAGACCCACCATAAAAAGTGGATGGGCGTGCAGAAACAGAATCGCCAGTCCAAACATCAGCAGCGGGCCGATGACCCAGTTCTGCAAAAGCGAAAGCCCCAGCACGCGGGTGTTACGAAACACTTTGCCCAACTCTTCATACCGGACTTTGGCCAGTGGCGGATACATCATCAGGATCAGACCCATTGCGATCAGCGGATTGGTGGTGCCGAATTGCAAATGGGCCATGGTTGCGGCCAGGCCATGCCAGGCGTAGCCCAAGGCCAGGCCCGCACCCATCGCCAGGAAAATCCAAACGGTTAAATAGCGGTCCAGGAACGAAAGTCTTCTGTTTGCATCGCTCATGTTCCGGTTCCCGGAAAAGATATTGACTTGGAAAAATCGCTGGAAAATGCGGAGGCCATTTCTCCGCCGGAGGATTGCAGGCATTGCGGCAGCGTTTCCACAAAGGCCTTAATCTGGTCCCGCACGCGACGATAATGGTCAAGTGCCTCTTCGGGCGTTCGGGCGGTTTTGGCCAGTTTCGGTGGATCATCAAAACCGACATGC
>JAJZEY010000107.1 GCA_021805585.1 Planctomycetota bacterium | reverse complement strand
CACATCGGGGCCGATGAACTTGAAACCATTAAAGTGTGCGATGCATACGTTTACGCCCAGCGCCAATATGCCGCTACATATCACGACGGCAGCGATGTGCTGCAATACGCCCAGCGAATGGTCAGCAAACCGGGAACACACGACGGTCTCTATTGGCCCCCCGCCGCCAATCAGCCGGAAAGTCCCTTCGGCCCGCTGGCGGCCCAGGCGGCCGCCGAGGGCTATACGCCCGGCGCGCATAAAAACAGCCACGGCCCGCATCCATTCCACGGGTATCTGTTTCATATTTTGAAAATGCAGGGACCCGCGGCACCGGGCGGAAAATACAATTACGTGATTAACGGCAATATGATCGCCGGATTCGCGCTGGTGGCATTTCCCGAAAAATATGGTGCCTCCGGCGTGATGACCTTTATTGTGAATCAGCAGGGAAAGGTGTATCAGAAAGACCTTGGTCCGGATACGAACAAAATCGCGGCGCACATGACCCGTTACAACCCCGATAAAACCTGGACACTTGTGCAGGAATAACCGACGAATTTTGTGGCGATCCACACTGCCGAACCGCCGCGTTCAGACGCGAATGTGGCCGCGGCCGGTGACGATAAATTTGTAAGTACAAAGGTCGGCGGCTCCCATGGGACCGCGGGCATGAAGTTTATCCGTACTGATTCCGATTTCCGCGCCCAGACCGTATTCGTATCCATCCGCCCAGCGGGTGGAGGCGTTGATCATCACACTGGCGGAATCGACACGGGCGACAAAAGCCCGCGATTTCTCCAGATTTTCCGTGATAATCGCATCGGTGTGCTGCGAACCATATTGATTGATATGGTCCACGGCCTGATCCAGTGACTGGACCTGACGGATCGCGACAATCATATCCAGAAATTCCACCCCCCAGTCGGCATCGGTGGCGGCAACGGCCCCGGACAGCAGTGGCAGACTTGCCGCATCGGCCCGCATTTGTACGCCTGCGGCCTGATATTCGCGACCAAGCTCCGGCAGCACACGACCGGCCACGGCCGCATGCACCAGAATACATTCGGCGGTATTGCACACGGCGCATCCGTCCACTTTGGCGCTAAGGGCGATTTTGACCGCCATTTCAATATCAGCAAACTCATCTATATATATATGGCATACACCTTTATAATGCTTAATGACCGGAACGGTGGCCTGTTCGACCACCGCACGAATCAGCGATTCACCGCCACGGGGAATCACAAGGTCCACCAGTCCTTCCGCGGTTACCAACGCCCCCACCGCCGCCCGGTCCGTTGTTTCAATTAATTGAACGGCGTCGGGATTAACACCCGCGCCGTTGAGTGCGGCCCGAACAACCGCGGCAATCGCCAGATTGCTTCGCACGGATTCCTTGCCGCCGCGCAGAATGCAGGCATTGGCGCTTTTCAGACAAAGTGCCGCCGCATCGCCGGTGACATTCGGTCGGCTTTCAAACACAATGCCGATCACACCAATCGGCACGCGGCGCTTTTCAACCCGCAGGCCGTTGGGACGGTCGGAGGCTTCCAGCGTCTGCCCCACCGGATCCACCTGACCGGCAATTTCGCGAATCCCGCGGGCCATTGCATCAAGTTTTTTCTCGGTCAGAGTCAGACGACCGATCAGGGCGGAAGAAAGACCATCGCTTCTGGCTGCGGCCACATCTTCCGCGTTGGCCGCAAGAATGACCGCCTGCTGTGCGATCAAGCCATCGGCCATGGCCAGAAGCGCGGCATTGCGCGCCGCCCCGGTAAGGGTCACAAGCTGCGCGGCTGCGGCACGGGCTTTGATTCCCATGGTCCGAACGTGCGAAACAACATCGGATTCCGTTATTGTCATTGATTCTCCGAGGGGGCCGCCAGGCGGCCGGAAAGTCAGGCGGCAACCTCATGCAGGGCCGCAATAAGTGTATCAATATCTGCAACCGTATTAAAATGTCCGGGACTCATGCGCACGGCACCATCGGGGAACGTGCCGATAACCCGGTGCGCATACGGCGCACAATGCAGGCCGGGGCGAACCGCTATGGAAAAGGTTTCGTCCAGAATGCCGCCCAGTTCCTGTGGTGAATAACCGGCCACATTGAAGCTGACGGTTCCCACCCGGTTGGCGGAACCGTCGCGGCCGGAGGGGCCATAAATGGTAAGGGCGGAAATATCCGCAACGCCGCTGATAAAATGCTGCACCATTTGCCGTTCATGGGCCAGCGTGGCGGCGGGATCATGCTTTTTGACATAGTCTAATGCCGCCCCAAGTCCGGCCACACCCACGGTATTGGGGGTGCCACCTTCCAGCAGATAAGGCATAAGCCGCGGCTGAACCGGCGTGGCGGAATCTCCGCCGGTACCGCCTTCACGAAAGGCCAGAAGCGCTTCAATTTCCACGGTTTTATTCACATAAAGTCCCCCGGTACCGGTGGGGCCAAGCAGTGATTTATGACCGGGAAAAGCCAGAAAATCGATCTGATCGTGTTGGATATGAATCGGAACCACGCCAATCGTTTGCGCCACATCCAGCAGAAATTTCACGCCATGGTCTCGGGCGATTTTTCCCACCGCGGCGGCCGGCTGAATAGTGCCCAGCACATTGCCGGCATGGGATAATGCGATCAGGCGGGTGCGGGCTGTAATGGCCCCACGAATTTCATCCGGATCAATCAGCCCCGTTTCCGGCGAAAAACCGACGCGCGTCAGCGTAATAAAGCCACTGTCCGCCATGCTTTGCAGCGGCCGGCTGACACTGTTGTGTTCCAGCATGGAGGAAATGACATGATCGCCTGAACGCAAAAAGCTTTTGAACGCAATGTTCAGCGCATCGGTACAGTTGAGGGTAAAAATAAGCCAGTGGGGGTCGGCACCGCCAATAAAATCGGAGACTTCTTTGCGCACGCGATCCAGCATTTTTTCAGCGGCGATCGCCATGCGGTGGCCGGCGCGGCCCGGGTTGGCCGCATCCCTGGCCAGAAAATCGGCCATGGCCCGGGCCACGTCGGGCGGTTTGGGCCAGCTTGTGGCGGCGTTATCAAGATAGGTGACTTGTGGGGTATTCATCCGGATTTGGGCCTCAAAAATGCGAACACAATTCCAAGTGGACCGCGCAGGACGGATTATACAATCAGATTATTCGATCATCGAAGATTCCATGGCCGATCACATACCCGCATGCGGTAAACCGGCAAGTTTTCGCCAGGTGGCAATTTGGCCGGTATGGTACGCCCGGTGGGTGATCGCAACACAGACCGCCATCCCGATGGTCGGGAAAAGCTGGCTTAGCTGCGCATCCGGATTGGGCAAATCCATATCCGAATCGGATTTAGCCGCGATAAATGCGGTGATCTGGCCGCAGGTTTCCGCCAGCCCGGCTAAATAAAATTCCCTGGATTTGTACAAGGACCGATCCGGTTTTGGCACGGAACCGATGCCATATATCTCCCACCAATTGTCCGCAAGTTCGGTCTTTACCTGACGGCCAAGCACGCCGGTGGCTATTTTCCTTTCCACCGCCAGCAAGTGGCCCAGAATCCAGGCCGGATGGTTCACGCCGGCCACCGGCTGAAGGGACATCTGGTCATCCCGAATATCGGCGGTCAGCGTGGGCAGCATTTTTTCCTGGTGACGGCTGATCAATAATGCAAACGAATCCTTCACCATAACAAACTCCATACGTTTGGATCGAAATTATGCAATAATGCCCATTTTTTTACCAAAGTGTCCGCAAAATAATCGCGGAACTTCAAACCATAAGTCGCCGCGAAATGAAAGCGGTTGCGGACCGCCGCCGTTCCAAAGGCTCGACGGCGGACGGCGATTTTGGTTTTTATACCGCCGCCAGACCCTGCACGCGACGCCAAGCCGAAATCTGGCCTGCGTGATACCCTTCATGCCAGGTACCGTACATGAATACGGTGTGGCCGATGGTGGGGAACCGTTCGCGCCGGGTCGGGTCCGGATGCGGCTGGGCGAGTTGTTCGGGCTTGATATTTTTCAGCCGTTCGATGATCTGGGCGCGAATCAAAGCCAACTGGTCCAGATAAAATTGCTTGGGCTTGTAAATAGATTTATCCGCACTCGGTATGCTGCCGCCGCCATAAATTTCTTTCCAGTTGGTTTCCATAGCCGGCATGGGTCCGCCCAGCAGGGTCAGAAAGCTTCCTTCCACGAGCAGCAGATGGCCGAGCACCCATGCCGGATGATTGGTTTTGGGCGCGGGCTGAAGCGTCATCTGGTCATCGGTAAGGTCCGCCACCAATTTTAATGTGGCGTTGCGTGTGTGGGTAATAGTGGCAATGAATGCGTCGAGCATGGATGACTCCTCAAAAGTGGTGATACAACAGGCGAACAATTCCATCCGCCTGAATTTCAGCTTCCCACATACTTGGCGTATATGGCTTTGGCCACAGCGGCCTCACTGGTTCCCTTTATAATAGCACGCCCATCGGCAAAAAGTGTCAGCTCAAAATTTTTGCGACCATCGGCCGTTCCTTCGGTTATCGCACACTTAAGCATGAATTTATTAAAAGTCGGTTCGCCCACCGCCCGCAATCCGCCGGCAATCTGGGCGAAATCCACCCGATGCCCGGCGGGCTGGGTTATCTGAATGGCGTTTCGGCCACAGAGCGATGTGGCGCTGCTGCCGAACTTGCCGGTCAGATATTCAAAATTGTGATGCTTGCACGCCGGGCAATCGGCGATTTCCCGCGCGCGGGAAACGTTCAACTGCTGATACCGGTTATCCCAAAGGTCAAAGCTGAACAGGCTTTTGCTGACGGCGGCAATATTTCCGGTCAGCAGTTTCATGGCCTCCATCGCCTGCCAACTCGCCACCACATTCACCGTTGGACCAAGGACCCCGGCGGTATCGCAGGTGGGATTCATTCCCGGAGGCGGCGCGGTTTCAAAAATGCAGCGCAGGCAGGGCGTAATTCCAGGTCGAATCACCATGCCCAGGCCCATGGCGCTGATGCAGGCACCATAAATCCACGGAATATTGAGCTTAATTGATACATCGTTAATTAAAAATCGGGTTTCAAAATTATCCGTGCCATCCAGCAAAAGGTCCTTGCCGGCGGCATATTGTTCAATGTTGGTGTGGTTGACATCCGCCACAACCGCTTCCACCCGAATATCGGAATTAATGGCAGCAAGTTTGCGCTGTGCGGCGACCGATTTGGGCAGTTGGTCGGCAATGTCCTGCTGATCAAAAAGCACCTGCCGCTGGAGGTTGTTGATCTCAATAAAATCGCGATCAATGATGGTCAAATGCCCGACACCGGCGCGGCCCAGCGTGTTGGCCAGTACGGTGCCCAGAGCGCCGCAGCCAACCATAAGAATTTTGGAATCGCGTAGCTTTTTCTGGCCTTCAACGCCAATAGGTTCCCAAAGCATCTGCCGGTTGTAACGCGCCAGTGCCGGGTCCGCTTTTTCCAGTAATTGTGCCTGATCTGATAATGCCATGGTCGGTTGTTTATCCTGTTTTAGCTTGTGATATTTATCCCACCAGCGGACCATTTTTCGCCGCGCCGGTCCCCGCGGGTTAAGGAATCATCCTTCCATTACCGATTTTTCAATCGGTTCCACGGTGACGCCCTGCTGTTGCAAAAATTTTAAAGCGGCATCCACCGCGGGTGCTTCGCCTTGAAAAAGAACGGCCATGATGCCTATTTCGGCGGTGACGCTGGCCTTCCGGATATCAAAACTGACTTGGGGAAATTCCCGGGCCATGCGCCACAGTGCCGGCGTTTCCACCATGCGCTTGTCGCCAAAAGTCAGCCATACACGTTTGTGGGCTATTGCCATTTCAGCCCCCCGCTATCGCAGGAACAATGCTGACATCATCACCATCTTTTACCGGGGTTTCCAGATTGGATAGAAAACGAATGTCTTCATCGTTAACATAAATATTGACAAAACGGTTGAGTTCACCAGGCTCCTTGAACAGGCGCTTTTCCATGCCGGCGAATTTTTCACACAACTGGCCCAGAAGCGCCGCCACGTTGGCCCCTTGAACTTCGGCCATATCCACCCCGCCGGTCAACTGCCGCATGGGAGTGGGGATACGAATTTTAATTGCCATAAAAACCTCCGCTTCAATATCCAATAACTTAATACATGCACGCCGGGGCTATCGCCCCACGGTCATTTAGCCCTGCCGTCAGGAACGCCCCGCGCCGGCCGAAAGCTCCACGCGGCCTTCTAAGGTTTGCGGCCCGGGCGCAAGGCCCGCAATAAAGGCGTCAAACGCTTCAAGTTTCGCGGGAATGGACTCCGGCTGGGGAAGCTGGTCCACGACCACTTCCACCGTTTTGAGTCCATTGCCGGTTATGCACACACAAATGCTTTCGTCACGCGGGATGCGGCCGCGCTCAATCAATTTAATGGTCGCGGCCAGCGTCGTGCCACCGGCCGGTTCGGTCCAGATGCCTTCCGTGCGGGCAAGAAGCCTGATGGCATCGACAATTTCCTGATCCGTGGCATCGGCACCCCAGCCGCCACTTTGTTTGACGGCCTGCACCACGTAATATCCATCGGCCGGGTTTCCGATGGCGATGCTTTTGGCGATGGTTTTGGGCTTCTGCGGTTTAATCAGATCTCGGCCCGCTTCAATGGCCTCTACCACCGGATTGCAGCCCGCGGCCTGGGCGGAATATATTTTCGGGAGCTTATCTTCCACCAGCCCCACATCA
>JAJZEY010000543.1 GCA_021805585.1 Planctomycetota bacterium | reverse complement strand
TTTAACGGAATTCTATTCGAGGCATAGGGCGGAATGCAATTTGTCTGCCGCCGGCGATCTTTTGGGGGCCGCCAATTTTCTGGCGTGGCGCAGCTTTTTTTGCCTTCACGGCCCGCATTTTTTTTTGCGCCAAGGCCACTTCATGTAATCCAAAATGGCCTGACGCCCGATTTATTGGCATGCCCGCAATGGCCACCGGAAAAATCGGATTTGCTTAAAGCCGTCCCTGTGATTAAACTAAAATCTTACCAGTAAAGCGTGTGAACCATCCCAACCGTGCTGTGCATATAAGGATGGTTGATAATTCAGATTTTGGCGGAATGGACGGATGGTGATTTCGCGGGCATGGCCGCACCGCCGCCCTAAGGGAGATTGCAATATTTTGTAACACTTTTTTCGCGATGAACAACCTAAGACAGGAGCGGCTATGTCAATCAAAACATCCGGAAGCAAACCGATCCGAAAACGCGGGTGGGGTGGATTGGTTCGGTCATTGGCGATTTTGGGCACCATGGCTCTGGTGGTTCAGGTGGCGTGGGGCAAGCTGCCTCATGCCGCCGGCCCGGTCAAAGCGGTCGGCGCAATTCCTCATTTCGTACCCTTCGGATTTCTCTGGTCTGATCATTTTCAACCCTACGAACGGCTGGCCCTGTTTGGCGTACTGGCGGTGGCGTTGTGCGGGCTGGCGTATGCAGGAATTCTGGTGCGGACAATTCTGGCCGCCGACCAGGGCACGGACAAAATGCGCACCGTTGCCCGCGCGATTCGCGAAGGCTCCAGCGCCTATCTTCGGCGGCAGCGTCGCGCGTTGCTGCCCATTATCGGCATCCTGACACTTGTGGTGATGGCCACCGCACCCTGGCATACGACTGCCGGGGCAAATCTGGCCATCGGCCGCGGAATCGCTTTTCTTATGGGATCGTTGGCCTCGCTTGCGGTTGGAACCATCGGCATGTTGATGGCCACGCGGGGCAATATCTGTATGGCCGCCGCCGCGCCCAAAGGCTTTGGCAAGGCGTTGCGGCTTGGTTATTGCACCGGAACCGTAACGGGTATGTTAATTGACGGGTTGGGCCTGTTGGGCGCGACTCTTATTTTTATGTATTTCGGAGACCGCGCGCCGGCCGCTCTGTTGGGTTTTGGTTTCGGCGGGACTCTGCTGGCTCTTTTTATGCGCGTGGGTGGCGGAATTTATACCAAGGCCGCGGACGTGGGCGCGGACCTTGTGGGCAAAATTGAAAAAGACATTCCTGAAGATGACCCGCGAAACGCCGCCACCATTGCGGATAATGTGGGTGATAATGTGGGCGATTGCGCCGGCATGGCCGCGGATATTTTTGAAAGTTATGAAGTCACACTGGTCGCGGCGATGATTCTTGGCTGGGCCAGTTTTGGCCACAAGGGCGTCTTGTTTCCGCTTCTGGTACAGGCCGGCGGTGTGGTGGCCGATATTATATCCACCCTTTCGGTACGCGCAGGCAAAGCCGGTGGCGTGAAAGAGGCCATGGCATCGTTGAATTTTGGCTATCGATTCGGGGCGGTGGTCAGTGCGGTCATCATCGGCTGCATCGGCTTTTTTTATCTGCGGTTCAACACCCATGGGCTGGGGCTGGCCCAGCTTCCGGCCGGCTTTGAAGCCCATTCCCCGGTCTGGGCGAATTGGGGAATAAGCGGTTTGGATATGCGTCCCGCCGAGGCCGCGTGGTGCGGACTGATTCTGGGTCAGGTACTTAATTTCTGTACGGAATATTTTACGGGCACGGAACACCCGCCGGTGAAATCTCTGGTGCGGGCGTGCTCCACTGGCCACGCAACCAATATTATCGCCGGGCTGGAGGTGGGCATGGAAAGCAGTGTCTGGGCCACCTTGGCCGTGGCCGCCTGCATTATGGCAAGCGTTCTGATTTTCAGCGGCACCAGCCCGATTTTTGTCGCCTTTGGCGTGGCCATGAGCGGAATCGGAATGCTGACCCTTACCGGCAATACCATGAGTATGGATGTATTCGGACCGGTGGCGGATAACGCCAACGGCGTGGCGGAAATGGGCTATGAACGCGACAAAATGGACCCGGCTGTTTACCAGACCGCCCGCCAGGTACTCGCTGATCTGGATGCCACCGGCAACACCACCAAGGCTATTACCAAGGGAATCGCCATTGGGAGTGCGGTGATTGCCGCGGTCAGTCTTTTTGCCAGCTTTGTGACCATAATCGGCTCTGGCGGCGGATCCCAGCGTGCCCATCTGGCACAATCCGTTTACCGCGGTGTGGCTTCCATGCTGACCTTGGGTAATCCGCGCGTGTTTATCGGGCTTTTAATCGGTGGCACGGTTCCATTCCTGTTTAGTTCCATGACCATTCGCGCCGTCGGTAGAGCGGCTTTTTTAATTGTGGAGGAATGCCGCGCCCAATTCCGGGACAAGGAGATTTGGAATGGAAATAAGCAGCCGGATTATGGCCGCGTCGTGAACATCTGCACGCTTCAGGCGCAGCGCGAACTCATCGGACCGGGGCTGCTGGCCGTGCTGGCTCCTGTGCTGGTCGCCTTTCTGCTGGGGGCACTGGCGCTGGCCGGGTTTCTTGCCGGAGCCATTCTTTCCGGACAACTGATGGCTGTATTCATGGCCAACACGGGCGGCGCATGGGACAACGCCAAAAAAGTGGTGGAAGACGAACCCCGCGACCCGGTGCACAATTTGGGTAAAGGTTCCGAGCGCCACAAGGCCAGCGTCACCGGCGATACCGTTGGCGACCCCCTGAAAGATACCGCCGGCCCGGCCATTAATCCGCTCATTAAAGTCATGAACATGGTGTCCCTCCTGGTTATTCCCATCGCCCTGCCGTTCGACCATGGCTTTTTAAAGCACGCGGCACAGCTTGTGCCCGGCTATGTCGGCACCAAGCCGGCCGCTCTGCCCTGGGTGCCTTGGGTGATCACTGGCGGCTGCATTCTGGCGCTCGCCTGGGCGCTTTACCGTTCAAAACATGAAAGCCCGGCCCTGGCGGCGGCGGAAAATAACGCCGAATCGATGGCTGCCCGGGCGGCTCAACCGCTGGGAAAATAGCTCGGATATTCGCCCTTCATTTTCCATAGCAAGAATCAATCCCAAAGCGCGGCCGGAGTCCAGCTGATTGACTGTGCGACCATCCGCGCCGCGTCCGCGGTTTATCATAAGACCCTCGGCCGGAAGCAAGGCCTGCGGCACGTAAATCCAAGCCAAATAAACTGTTACGCACCAACGATCGGTGGCGGCGCGGGGGCTGGTGCTCTGTCACGGCAAAAAGTCATGGTTCCCGGCATGCACAAATCCTCTATCAATCGCCTGTTCCAAGTCGCCGGACCCTGAAATTATGATCTGACAGAGCACCGGGGCTATCCGGTCGGTCATTTTACTTCGGGCAACGACATTCGTTACAATACAATATCATTTTGCCGATTCGTACGGGTTACAGAAGTCCTCCGCGATTCGGTGCAACAAACAGGAGCCACTTATGCAATGTCGGCGGTCATTACGATTTTATTTCTCTCAACCGTTCGTGCTCCGCACGATATTATCACTCGCGTTTCTCTTGCCGCTGTGCGGGTTAACGGCGTTTTCAGCGCAGGCCAAGCCGCCTTCGGCGCGCTTGTGGGTGGGCCAATTCGACCAGTGTTCATACAACGCGCTGGCGTCAGCGCTTGTGTATCTCCGCGGTCCTGTGCCACATTATTCAAACCGCGCCGGATTTGAACAAAAGACTTTTGTTGCTCCATTGAATATCGCCGGTTACGGTCCCTATTTCGGCTGGGCTCCCTGGACCAGCTACATGATTAATTCAAAAAAGCTGGTGTGGGACGGCCATGCGGTGCGGCATCTTGGTGCCCGCCGGTTTTCGCTGGCCACGCGGGAAATTCCCAAAGTTGTGAATCGTGGACTCATTCTGGTGCGCTACGCGCCTGGTGAACGTAAAAAGCTGATTGCCCGTCTGGACCGGGCACTGCGTCGCGGCCCGGTCATTATCTGGACGCCTTACGCCGCCGAGCTTGATCCCAGGTCGCACCCATGGAACATGGTCAAACGGGTGAAGCACAATCTGGATGCCGTGCCGTTTAATCCCAGTCTGACCCATGCCATCACCGTGTTTCGCCTTGGTCACTCAAAAGTGCTTGTGACGGATTGCTCCGTCTGGAATGGGGTTTATACCACCACGCCGCGGATAGTGGTCAGCGTTGCCGCCGCCATGTCGGCCTCCATTCGCATTCGTTTTGGCGATCGACCGAGTATTTTTCAGCGCGGACTTCACGGTGTGCGGCACGACCAATTTGATGTGTCGATATACCGGGCGTCAAAAACGGTTAAATGATGCCGCCACCGGCACACATTCAGGTTCGCTTCACCGGGACAAAATCAAACTTGCCGACGCCATGAATCAGCAGAAATCGGCAAGGTGCCTCGCCCGCATTGCTCAACTGATGTTCCTGACCGGCCGGGAAGCGCGTCTTCTGGCCCGGTTTAAGCACGCATTCCACCCGTCCGTTCACATGACAGGTCAATTCCCCCTCCAGGCAATAACTGATTTCCTCTGATTCTGTGTGCTGATGTTCGGGCACCGGCGAATGAGGCGGCAGCGTAATTTCCGCAACGCGAACGGTTTCATTCTGCATGATGATTTCCATGTTTAAAGGCTGAAATACAGGCTTGGACATATTCGATTCCTTTCAAAAGCGAAGCAGGCGCCTGGTGTAATGACCCATCATTCTTCTATTATAGCCCGCCACGTCGGTACCGCGGTCAAGTTATCCGCCCGGATCGGACACGGCACTTTCCGCCAGCAAATTCAGGAACGCATCGCACATATCACCCGGTCGGTCCGTCGCAATGATGGCCGCACTGATCGCAATTCGCGAAATTCCTGTGGAAAGCAGGCCGGGCAAATTATTCAGTCTGATTCCACCGATCGCAAAGGCCGGAATCGGCAGGTCCGCCGCGCTGATCTCCGCCGCCAAAGCCGGCCCCGCGATGGATGGTTTGGCTTTGGTGCTACTGGAAAACATCGCCCCAACGCCGATATAGGAGGCACCATCCGCAATCGCCAGGCGTGCCTCGGCCAGCGTGCCGGTGGAAACGCCGATCACCATTTCCAAGCCGGCGATTTTTCTGGCCGTCGCACATGGTAAATCCCGCTGCCCCAGGTGCACCCCCGCCTGTGCCGCCATCGCAATATCCAACCGATCGTTAATAATGCATATCGCGCCGGCGCTTCGGCACGCCGCGTTCAGCCATCGGGCGCGGTTCAGCAGTTCGGAATCGGACAATTGCTTTTCTCGCAGTTGAATGCAGACATTTTCCGCGCGCGACTTGTTTTTCAGAATATCTTCCACCGCTTGTTTCCATGGCAGATGGCACAATGATTCGGTAAGCAGTATGCAAAGACGAGCGGGGCCAATTCGACCGCGCTGATATTCAATCATCACCAGGCGCTGGGTCAGCGTATACGTCCGATACCGAATCGCCTCCAGCTGGGCCGCCGCACCCGCATTTTCCAATTTCGCAATTTCCTCCAGCACGCGAAGTGCCTCGGTCGCCCGCGCCCCGGCGGCTTCCAGCACAGCTGCCATTCCGGTCCGATTTAATTCTGAATCGGTCTTAATGCCGGTGCCCACATCGCCCGGGGTGTCGCGGCAGGTTGTGGCCAATGGCCCCAGCAGGCCGCGGCGCATCGCCGAGAGTGAATGGCGGTCCTGTTTGACCATCGCACAAAAGTTTTCGTTCCCCAGGACGAACCGCGCGTAATCTTCCAGCAGGCGAAGCCCTTCGCCGGCGCGGTTTATATTTGCATCCACCATGCGTGCGACCTGAGCGTTCAATGTCACAAACTCCTCGATTCTCAGGCCCCGCGCCCAGGGACACCGCCGATCATTCCCCGGTGCTCTCTCCGGAGCTTTGTCCATGGCGCTGCGACCAGGCATGATATTTGGCCACTCCACGTTTGCTTTCCCGGCAGAAATTTATGAAGTGCTGAATTTCCGGACGGTTTGCCAGTTCCGGCGGCAACTGTTCAAACGCCCGCATGAGCGGCAGCTTTCCCGATTGGCGAAACACAAGCTTAAACATTTGTCGGATTGCGTTCACACTTTCCGACCCCAACCCGGACCGGCGAAGTCCCACCACATTAAGTTGTGAAAAAGTGTTGATATTCATTGAAATAACATAGGGAGGAATGTCCGTATTGTGTGCGGAATTATTTGAAATCATCGCAAGGGTTCCTACCCGGCAAAACTGGTGCATAGCACAATTGCTTCCGATGATTGCTTTTTCCGCCACCCGCACATGGCCGCCAAGCACGGCATGATTGATCATGGTCACCTGGTTTGCCACCCGGCAGTTATGGCCGACGTGGCTTCCGACCATGAAAAAGCCGTGGGACCCGATCACGGTATCGCCATTTGTACCGCGGTGGGCTGTGGCATGTTCGCGGAATATGTTCTCATTGCCGATGATCAGCCCGCTCGGTTCGTCTTTATGCTTGCGGTCCTGTGGTACATCGCCGAGAACCGCAAAGCTGTGCACGTGATTGGCCGTTCCCATCACCAGCGGGCCAATCAGCCGAACATGACTTTCCACCACACAATTCGCTCCAACAACCACCCGCCCGTCAATCACGCTGTATGCGCCGATTGACGCAGTCGAATCAATGCTCGCCTGTTTATCCACAATTGCGGTTGGGTGAATCATGGGGA
>JAJZEY010000173.1 GCA_021805585.1 Planctomycetota bacterium | reverse complement strand
GACACACCGGAAAGCCGAGTGTTTGGGGAATCGTTGTGGGCCGCAGCGCAAAGCATTTGCCTTGGGCAGTCCGTCTGCACGGGCGTGGTGACATCGCAAAGTCAGGTGCTGGCGCTGGCGGATGCGGTCTTTTCCGGTTCGGCGACCGATGGTCATCCGGTGATGCGCGGCTGGCGCAAGGAATGCCTTGGTGACACGCTGTTGAATTTTGCCCAAGGCTCCCAGCAGATCACGCTGCAATTCAAGAATCGAAAATTACAGTCCACACTATTGTGAAACGGATGTCATGTGCGGCATTGCAGGATTGATTCACTGGACCGCCGAAACAGCGCATACCAGCAGCGCGACCACCGACGCCGTGGATGAACTGCTGAAGCACCGCGGCCCGGATGGCGCGGGCCGGTTTACGGCCGGACCACCACGGCCCGGCACGCTGGTGCATCGCCGACTGGCGATTCTGGATCCCGCGGGTGGCCGCCAGCCGATGGCCAATGCCGACGGTTCGGTTCAAGTCGTATTCAACGGCGAGATTTATAATCACCGCGCCCTGCGGAAGGAACTGACCGCGGCCGGTCATTCCTTTACGACCGATCACAGCGATACGGAAGTACTGGTTCATGGCTGGCGGGAATGGGGTACCCATCTGCCGGAAAAACTGCTGGGCATGTTCGCATTCGCCGTGTGGGACCGTGCGGCGGATTCGCTTTTTCTGGCGCGCGACCGCATGGGTCAAAAGCCGCTGTTCTATTATGCCAATAAAGAGCAACTGGCGTTCGCCAGTACGTTGCCGGCGTTGCTGGCGTGGCCGCACATTCCGCGAAGAGTCACAACCGGCAAACTGGCCGCATATCTGTTTCATGGTTACATGCCTCCGCCGGATACGATTTATGAAGATATATGGCAACTGACACCAGGAAGCTGGCTGCTGGCCGTGCGCTCGGGTATCCAGCGGGAAGCGTTCTGGCGGCCGCGGCTGAACAGGGATGCGAAAACCGGTTCGGCAGCGGATAGGAATCAATCAATCGTTCAACTGATTGGCGACGCGGTGGAATCCCAACTGGAAGCGGATGTTCCGATTGCCTGTTTTCTTTCGGGTGGAATAGATTCAAGCATTATTGCCGCTCTGATGCAGCAGGCCCGGCGAAAAGCCGGCGGCGGGCCGATTTGTACCGTCAGTGTGGCGTTTGCCGAGGCCGGTTTTGATGAAAGCGGCCATGCGGCCCAAGTGGCGCGTCATATTGGATCCCAGCATCAGGCGTTTAAGCTTGAACCGTTGAACGGAACCATTGACACGATGGACTGGCTGATGCGGTTGACGCTGGGACAGCCATTTGCGGATTCATCCATTCTGCCCACATATTATGTGGCAAATTGCGCCCGCACGCTGGCACCTTGCGCCATCAGCGGCGATGGGGCCGATGAACTTTTTGGCGGCTACGACAGGTACCGTGCGGTGGATATGCTGGAAAACTGGCCGACCATGACGCGATGGGTTGCAGCCATGGGGCACCGCATTTCCCGTCGGGAAAGACTCGCTCGCTTGAAGCGTACCTCCAGAAGCCCGGATATTCTGGCGGGCTATGGCTGCCTGATGGAAATATTTCCTGCGGATATGCTGCCAGGCGGTTTTCCGGGTCTTTCCGGCAAACATGGACCGTCGAACTGGCGGATGGCCAATGAGCAGACAGCCGCGGCTTTCCGGCAAATGATGGTACTGGACCAGTCGCACTATCTTCCGGGCGATGTGCTGTGGAAAGTGGACAGCGCCTCGATGGCCTGCGGGCTGGAGGTGCGAAGTCCTTTTCTGGATCATCGAATTGTGGAATTCGCCAACAATCTGCCCGATGCGGACATTTTGAATTTCCGCCGGGGAAAACTGGCGCTGCGGCGGGCGTTCGGGCATTTGCTGCCTCCGGAAATCCGGCGGCGGCCCAAGCATGGGTTTGCCGCGCCGGTCGGGCAGTGGTTGGCTGGCCCACTTTCTGAAGACTGGAAAGCAATTGTGTGCGGCCCGGATTCCCTTACCGGTAGAATGACCGCTTCAGGTTTTGCCGATTCGTTGCTGACGGACCAGCAGACGGGTGCGCGGGATCACACGCATCGGATGTTTTCGCTATTGATGCTGGAATTGTGGTGGCGGCATTTCCGGCCAACCCTTGTGACTGGATAGCGACACAAACGCCGGAGCCACCAGTGGTACCTGCCGGAGCGGCTGGGCGATGAATAGCGGCACCGGAGGCCCCAGACCTTGAACACCGCTTGCAGGTTGCTTTCTTACGCGGCATTGTTGCCGCGAGGCGGACGAGACTTGCCCCCAGAGGCACTCGACGGTGCCCGGTTTTAGAACCGGAGAAAGGCAGGCGAATTACCGCGCAAAAAAAGGGCGAAATTCGAGGCTTTAGCCATCGAATTCCACCCTTGCGTATCAGTTTTGCGACACCGTTGAAGCAGTTTGTGAAACTATGTGGGCTTCAACGGAAATATGTTTCAGGCCGTGCGACGGCGTCGGCCGACCATCAGGAGAGCCGCACCACCAAGGCCAATGACGGCCAGGGAAGCGGGTTCGGGTGTGCTGACGGGGTTGGTAAACTGGATATTGCCGATGTCAAATGCCCAAGGACCGGTGGTGCCTTGATTATAGGCCGGAAATGCGTTGAGCAGGAATTGCAGGTAGCTCTGCCCGCTTGCCGGTGCGGTAATTCCGGCTAAAGGAATTGTCTCGGAGATAAGCGTAGTATTGGGACTGGTGGCCGGAATACTGATGTTGACAGACGGAGACAGGTTTGGATCACTGCTTCCGGCGGATCCTTGCCAGCCCATGGCACCAAGTGTCAAATTGTTACCCGGATAAAGCGTGGAACCAGTGGTATTTGGAAAGAGGATATCAAACGAGATATCCTGATATGCGGCCCAGTTGGCGGCGGTAAAGCCGGGAGTTTGAAATTGCAGGCCGGCGTAATACTGTGAGTTTGCTGGAATGCTGACCTGCAGCATGTTCCCATCCGCGGTACCGGAACTTACTATGGACAGCGCCTGGCCATTCCACGCACCAACCTCCGTTGGCGTCGTTCCGACTGTATCCTGACTGAAATTATCAATGACAACATTGGCCCGGGCGGCACCGGCATAAACCAAGCCAGCCCCTGCGACGCCGGCGATGACCGCCACAGATACCATTTTGGACCATTGGGATGCGGGACACTTCATATAACTCTCCTTAAACAGAGCGACTTCCGACGCCCTCCAACGTCGGACACACAGAACACTTCTGGATGATTCCGCTTGGATCGGCGAACATGAGCAGATGAGAACATGGGCGACGACAACTCATCAAATGGATAACTGCCGCCGAACAACAACAACGAATCTACTTTAAAACACGATCAGCAGGTCAGCCACTACGTAGAGCGCAAAAACCTTTGCTTATAGCGTAAGGTTATTGCGGAGCATCGGGGCAAGCGGGATTAGCCGCATTACACAAGCTCGCCATAGACAATGCCGCGTCCGCTGGTGCCGATATAGACCCGCCCGAAAACCCGCGGGTCTCCGGCGATGGAATTGATATAGAAAAACTGATGCCGGTCGTCATTTATCCGTCGCCAGTTCTTGCCCTGGTTGTCCGACCGATAGAAGCCATATCTGCCCGCGACAATCCCGACGATAAAAACGGCCGGGTAATCGGCATCGGGTGCGGCCATGCCAAAACCAATGTTGTAGGCCTGATTGATGCGGGGCATCCGGCTGAATTTTTCGCCCGCGTTTGCGGAAAAATAGAGTCCGCCGTTACCGGCCAGCCACAGATGGCCTGGAAAACCGGGCGGGTTTTTAATTTCCAGTGCGCCATGGGGAACCGGCACCAGCGGCGCAAAACGCTGCCCGCCATCATGGCTGATCCACAGCCGCGACTGGCCACGGTGGATGGCGTAGAACCGGCCGGCAACTGATCGATCGCTGACAATATCGGCACCTGCGGGGAGATTTTCGCAGCGGTTCCAGGTTCGGGCACCGTCATGGGAAACGTGCGGCAAGGCCTGTTCCGGCGTACAGATGATAGACCTGCCCATGGCACAAACCGCAACATGGCCACCGCCGTTACTCGGGATTCCGGAAGGGAATACCTTCCAGGTGCGGCCGCCATCAAGGGAAATGGCACCATGCGAATTGCGGCCACCGAATACGCGCACGACGTACCGGGGCTTTAACTGGGCAAAGTCAATATCCGTATTGGAGCCAAAGCTGGGGTTGAACATTCCCTGGGCCGGCGATTGGCGCAGATCGTCATGGCGAAATCCGTCAATATCATAGACGGTACTCAAGAGATGTGGTCCCTGGGGCGGACTAAGAAGTTTGTTGACAACGGTTTCCTCCAGGCCGCGGCAATCAAAGCTCCAGTCGGAAACTCTGCCGTGGTCCACCGCCTGCAGATTATGGGTTGTAAACAGTCCGCAGCCGGTGGTATACATTGCCGTTCCAGGCCGATGCGGGTCTATTTGAAGACTGCCGATCCAGTTGGTGGCCCCCACGGCATTTCTGTGCCATTGTATCCAGGGCGCGCCGCCGTCGGTCCAGACCCCGTTGTGGCCGGGCCGGATGGAAGCCCAGTTTGCGCCGCCGTCGGTACTGCGAAACAGTGAATCGCCGCGGGCCCATCGGCAGAAGGAACTGGTCATGATGGTTCGGGGATTCCGGGCATCGAGCGTCAGGGTTCCGTAACCAAAGGAATCATGGCCGGAGGGCTTGACGGGGGTAATATTTTTCCAGGTTCCATGGCGCGTGTCAAAACACCAGACAGCGCCATCGGTCATGGCATTGGGGCCGGGTTCAAGACCGTAGCTTATATACATATTACCATCTTCAGCAAGGACCGCGTGGTTGGGCCGCAGCCCCGTCGGCTGGCCGTCCACCGGAGCCCACGTGCGCCCGGCATTATGGCTGACAAAAAGATTTTCCCTGTGAGTGGAAACGGCCACATACACGGTCGGCGTGGGGGTGCCCGGCGTGCCGCCAAGGGTGTCAAACACCACGCACACCAAGCCGATGCCGGTACCGTCACCGGTGGTCGGGAAGGATTTTATCCGCCGCCATGAGCGGCCATGGTTGTCCGTGCGCCAGAGGCCGTCGGACCGCGACCCGAAAAACAGGCGGGCCGGAAAATTCGGGTCGACCATCAGGCGCTCGCCGTTGAAGCGGCCCGGTTCGTTGCCGCCGAGTTTGATGGGCAACGGTGCCGTCCGCCAGGTTGTGCCCATATCTTCAGAGCAAAGGATCGCTCCGTTGGGTGCCCACCATTGTGTATACATTCCCGCGGCCAAATAGACGCGCCGCGCCTCCGTGGGGTCCACGGCAAGGCTGTCGATTCCGGAAAGATTGGAATCCTTGCGACCGATCCAATCGGTGATGGGTATCCATGGCGCGTCGGCGGCGTGGCGCCGATAGGCTCCTCCCACGTCGGTGCGCGCATAGACGAGTCCGGGCCGGCGGGGATGCGGAATAATCCCGGTTACAAAGCCACCGCCGCGAATCGCAACATTTCGCCAATCGTAGTTCTGACTTTCGCCAGTGGCGGATGCCGCAGGCGTTTTGGTGGCGGTGCAGCCGGAACAGGCGGCCGCGGCGGTTGCCGCGAGGGCCAGAAAGCCGCGGCGCGATGTTCCTGTGCGGGTACGGGTGCGATTTAGCGCCCCACCCGCTTCCGGCGGCCGGCTGGTGTTTGATTTTATAAGCATGCCCGGCTTCTCCAACATATGCACGTGGCGGCGTGGGCCAGGACCGATTCCCGCTTCCCAAACTCCAGCTCTATTTAACCCCATAACCGCCCAGGCCAGCCACCATGATAATCGCAAATGTTTTTCGTATCAGCGCAGGGGTTCGGCGGCCACGGTTTGTCGCTCGTATCCGCGTAATCCGCGAAATCCGCGGTTCGTCTTTAACGCGACAAAACCGCTGATTTCGCCGATGACGCGGATAGGAGTGGCGAACCGTGGTTGCCAAACCTATTTTTGAAGATTTAAGCTGGGAGATCGGGAGGTCACGAGCGCGGCTGTTTCACACGGAATCAACTCGTACGCGGATACGCGAATTGAAGCAGGTGGTCAATCGCGGCGGGCCGGATCATTCGGCCTGGGGATTTGGCCTTCCCGGCTCAATAGACTTACGCCTATGCTGAAATTCAATGCGTTCGAACCCGGTGCCCCCAACGGCGATAAAGGGGGAAGGGGAAGAGACACGGCGGCGTCGCAGCTCAAGTAGGCAAAGGGGCTCGGCCGGAGTTTGACCGGGGTGTGACCGCCCGAAAATGAAGATTGTGGAGAAATCGGCTGCCTTTTCTTTTCTCATTCTGGACTTTAACGGGAAGGTCAATAATGTCCGGTAATTTTCCGCCAGACAAGCCTCAACGGGTTGATTTCCATGTCGTGCATTACCTTGACGGCGGGTGGCTGGGCATCGAGAAAATAAATGCGAAGCCTGACTTCGGGTGCGACGCACGCGGCAGCTCGGCGGTTCGGGGCGAACATAAAACCGCTTCGGAACCGCATAGGATATTTTTTCCCTCGCATTTATGCTCGCCTACCGGCGGCGTGCCGGTGCGGCCATCGTGCAGGGGTCCAGACCACCGCCCATAAGGGCCATCTGCAAAATCACCAGGTCATATTTCCGGACAAGGTTGTAATAGAGTAAACGTCCCGCGAACCCCATCTGGCAGGAATTTTCTGGCGGGGTAAATTCTGATTCATTGGT
>JAJZEY010000503.1 GCA_021805585.1 Planctomycetota bacterium | reverse complement strand
CTTGAAGTCTGGGTGGGCGGCGGAGAATACAACGTGGCTTACGCATTGGCGCGTCTGGGATTGAAAGCCGGGTTTTCTTCGCGTCTTGTGGATAACCCCGTTGGCCGCATTATTCTCAACCATGCGCGCAGTGCGGGAATGGATATTTCCGGTGTGGCTGTGGCGGAATACGATGGCGTGGGCAAGCGCGACCGAATCGGCCTGAATTTTACCGAAGTCGGGACCGGGGTTCGCGGTTCGGTTACCATGTATGACCGTGGTCACTCCGCAGCCATGAATATGGCACCCGGCATGGTGGATTTTAAGAAACTCTTTGCGCGGCCAGTGCGTTGGCTGCATACCGGTGGCATATTTACGTCACTTTCTGATGGTACATCCGGCGTGGTGGCCGATGCGTTAAAGGCCGCCAAAGAGGCCGGCACCTGCGTTTCCTACGACTTGAATTTCCGATCAAAACTCTGGTCCAGCAAGCAGGCGCAGGCGGTTACTAAAAATCTGGTGCCGCATATCGATGTGCTGATTGGCAATGAAGAGGATTTTCAGAAGGTTCTGGGATTTGAAATTCCGGGTGTCGATGACAACCTTTCCGAGCTGGATACCGGTCTGTATGAAAAAATGGTTCAGCAGGTGGTGGCGAAATATCCGAATATTAAAGCGGTCGGTACGACCCTGCGCGAGGTTAAATCGGGCCTGATCAACAATTGGTCGGCCATTTTGTGGGTGGATGGAAAGTTTTATCACAGCCGCCGGTATGACGGCCTGGAAATTGAAGACCGCGTGGGCGGTGGAGATGGCTTCTGTTCCGGCCTTGCGTACGGCTTTTTAACCGGCATGTCGCCGCAGGATTGTGTGGACCTTGGTGCCGCACACGGCGCCCTGCTGCAAACCACCCGCGGCGATACCAGCCAGATTACCCGCGGTGAACTGATGCACGTGTTTGGTGGCGGCAGCGCCCGCATTGTGCGTTAATGCGACCAGCGCGGGGCTGCAATAATACGCGCGCCGCCTTCTGGAAATTAGTGATTTGCCCTTGCGCGTTTGGGTGGAATCGCGCGCCAAGAGCTCGCGTTTTGTCACCCGGCACCATATCAATTTCCGAAGAAATTCTTAATCAGACTCCCGCCGGATTTTTTGATTACATTACCGATATTTTTTCCAATATTTTTAAGCGGTTTCCCGCTGAGCTTTAGTTTTGGACTGCTGGTGGTTCCGGTAATAGCCAGCGGAATCGGCACGCTCAGACCCGCACCGGTGATGCTAAGGTCCTGATCAATCTGATTATCCAGTCCAACCCAGCCGGAAAAATCAAGGCCAAAAGAAGTCAGCACCATCTTCATGTGCTGATAATAAATTTTTCCCTGCTTAAGGTTAAAATCCGTCGGCCGGATGCCGCTGTCGGCCATTTTCATGTTTCCGCCGCCCAGGAACCCAAGCGGTGAAGCCATATTGCCGATCATGCCCAGCAGGGGGGAATTGGAAGTCAGGTGAATTACGCTGATGGTGCCCGAAAAGGTCCCGGTCTTCCGCAGGGCACTGTATTCCAACGGCAGATCGGCGGTTTTCAGCGTCAGGTTGAATTGGCCCGCCAGCGTCATAAGGCCGGTGCCATTGGCGCCGCCGCCCCAGGCGATGGGCAGAAATTTCAGCAGTGTGCCGCCCATGGGCGCATTAATGTTAATTCCCTCGGCCAAGTGCAGGTTGCTTGCGGTGTAGTCGGGAATCGACTTATTCAGATTAATAAGACCACCAAGGTTAAGCGTTCCTTTATTGGCTGGAATGGCGCTGTTGGCAATGGCGATCATGCCCTTGTTTTCTCTGAAGCCGACCGATCCGGGGCCAAGCGTCAGCCCGTCAATGGAAATGGTGTCAAACGTCAACGCGGTAGGCGCGATAACCAGATTTCTTAATTTGCCCAGACCGCTGACCGGTGTCAGATTTCCGGTAATGGCCAGAACCATGGCATGTTTGCCGGCCATCGTCAGGCCCGCCGGCAGAAATGGCCCAAGCAGTTCACTTAGACGCGCCAGATCGTAATGGACGGTCAGGTGTAGATTTTCCGGCCGCTGGTCGGACCAGCAGGCGACATTTTTGTCGGCCAGATCAACGGAATCCGATCCGCTTCCGGAAACCGCGGTTTCCGAAACCAGGCAGGCTTGCGTGGCTGTAAACGTGTCCGCCTTAAGGTCGGCGACGCCGCCAATGCTTGCGGCAATGTTGGTTGCCGGCAGGGCCGAGGCATTGCCTTTGGTGGCCAGTTGATATCCTGCCACTTTGGCCTGAAGGTTAACCGTGATTTTCCGGCCTGCGGTGGTCACGGCACTTTGCAGAGAAAGATTGCCGGTCAAAATCCGATCCGCCGGCAGGCTGCCAATGGCAACCAGCAGCGGGCGGACTTTGGTCAGATCGGCGGTCAAATTTAAACCGGGACATTCCACGCCTGCAGCGGTACCCGGAGTCATGTGAATGAGAATTGGTTTGCTTATGGCCAAGTCGGCCGTATGGTCCGCTGTGGAAAAGACCAGGCTTTGCACTTGAATGTTTGTGGATTTGCCGGTGGTCAGAGATGCGCGGGTATCCAGAGTAGCCTGGCGCTCCGCGAAAATGCCTGATTGAACCGCTGGCCCGACACCGGTAACTTTAAGATTGGCCGCTACCAGATGGCATAGCGAAATTGTGACATTGCCCGGCACCCAGGCGGCGTTAATTTTTGAGCCAGCCAGATTCCCGGCGACACGGTATTTGCTCAGGCTGGGGCTGAATGGTGCCGCAAGTTGTTCAAGTGCCGCCAAAGACCCGTTTTTAATTGCAATTCGGGCAACTGGAACGGTCCAGCCGTGCCCATGTGGATTGGCAGCCTGAATGCGGCTGGTGAAATTGACCTCAGGTGTGGCCAGCACCAGGCGGGAATCGACGGCCGTAATGCCGGTGGCGGATTTTGCCACCGTGCCTGTAGCGGAAAGATCAAGCGATTTTTCCGAAGCTGCCGCAGCGGTTGCACCGGATTTGAAATTAAAGCCGGTCAAATGTAGCGAAGTGTCATACAAAATGTTGCGGGTAAACGCATGTTGGATTGCCAAACTGATTTTTAACCTGCCCTTAGTGGAAAGGCCATGCAGGTTCACCAATTCACCGGCCTGGGCGGCCAAGGCGGAAAGGTTCAAGGCCACGCTTGTGTTGAATGCGCCTGTGCGGCCCTTAAGCCGCTGGACTTGAATGGCGATGTTCGGTGCGGTGCGCGTGGTCCCCTGAATCAGTCGAATGCGATCAGGATTCCATTTGTTTCCGGCACGGCCCGCAAGGCCGGTAAGCTCAAGCGGTGCAATTTGAAATTGCCGATCCTGAATTCTGCCCGCCAGATCGGAAACCCGCAGAATTGCCGAAATACTGGAGCTGCTTCCGTGACTGGTGAGTCTGGCCGTCAGATTAATGGAGCCGGTTTTCAGGTGCAGTCCTTTACCATTAAGCTTCAGCATGTGGGGCAAATTGGCAGCAATAAGAGGCGCGTTTAGTGTCATTTGTGTGTGCAGCCCAGTCGTGCCCCAGTTTGCGCTGCCGGACCTTATGGCATCAATCGCGTGAAGCGTTGTGTGGCCCGCGGCACTGAAACTAAAGGGGGCCGCGGTTATGGAAAAATGACGCACGTTCAAATTTCCAGCCGCCAGCGCGCCATCCATGGCCACGGTGCAGGTGCCCAGTTGCGGGCTGTCCCCATGCAGCAGTGCTCCGCCCAGCGATAGTTGCTTCACCACCAGTTTGCCCGCCAGCGTGCCTTCGCCTGGCTTGGTTATTGTGGCCAGAATGTTTCCATGCAACACGCCATCCATCGTCAATGGTGCATTGACGCGCCGCAATATTTCACGGAAATACGCAAATTGGCGGGCCTTAACTTCCACCGTGCCGGTCATGGCCGCAATTGGAAGCAGCGACCGATTCTTTAAGGCATGAATGTTTGCGGTTACCGCAAGCATTGCGGGCAGTCCGTGGCCATGGGCGACGGTCATATCCACCGCCGCAGTCAGGGGCTTGCCCATTGTGTCAAAACCAATATTCGCCGCAATACTTAAAACATGGGGACGTTTATGACCGGTTGCGGAAAGTGTCAGCGGCGAAAGCTTGAATTTCATCGTGCCGTCGGCCGCCGGCAACCGACGTACTTGCCCGTTGGGGTCCGACGGCTTGGCACCGCTCGGGAGCGGGCCTTGCAGCGTGACGTTGGCGGCGAAAGATGTCTGCCCGCCGCTGACGTTCACACCAACCGGAATCTGGCAGGTATGACGCAGCTCTGTCATAATTGTTGCCAGCGGTGCCGAGGCGGAAACCTGTAACGAAGCGCTGCCGACATTTTCCGCGGCGGATGGATCGGGCAGTATAGCCCCTATCGCTCCGCCGCCGGTAACCGCCAGATTTCCCATGGCGGAGGTCAGGCCGAGTTGCTGGATGTGGAAGGTGGTCTTGTCCCAGGTAATGTCGATGGGCAGTTGAACCTGACCGAGATTGGCACGGTCTCCTTTTAATGCCGCCCCCGCAAGGATGCAGCGGTCGATGGTCAGATTGCCGTGAACCTTTCCAGCCATTCCGGAAAGCGATGCATACGCCAGCGTCAGATTCAATTCACCAGTCGGGCTGATTTTAATGCCCGCGGAGTTCAGCACCGGTTGCAGGGCGGCAAGGTCAAGTCCCTTGATCGCCAGATTGGTTTGACCACTGATTTTATTAACCGGCCGCATCCGCCGATTCGTGAAAAGCTGCAGCGCCGCATCCGCGGATATTTTAGCGGATGGCTTACCCGCCACGCCGACCTGTGTGGCGAATATGACTTTGACCGGCTGATTATTTTTCTTTAGATTCAGCGCCAGGTTCATGCGGGTGTTTTTCGCCCGCACCTGCGGCCCGGTGGGCGACCGAAATGTCAGTTGGCTGATGGCTGCCGTTAATTTCAAGTCAATGGCCGGAAGTTGTGAACCGGCGGCTTGCTGAGCGGGTGGGCCGGCGGGCGCGGTTGCGGTGGCGGGGGCTGCGCCCGCAACTGCGGGCGTCCGACTGGCAAAAGCCTGCGCCAAGTTTAATCCGGCGGGACTTTGCTGAAGGGTGGCCTGCTGTACCGTGAGCTTGATTGTGCCAAGATTTTTCCAGTTGGAAGCCAGGTGGATCAGGCTAAGCTCCGTCCGCACGTTTACTCCGGCCAGAACCACATTGCCCGCTGGATCGCGAACCGTCAGGCCCTGAATTCCGGCAGGACTAAACCAGCCCAGGGATAATTGATCTATGGTGACCTTGCCGCGAATTCGGCTGTTGATTTGCGATTCAATAATCGCCACGCCCGGTCCGGTACACAGGAGGCTTGGCAGGGCAAGCAGAAGCAGAATTAGCAGAATAAATAAGCCGCCCAAAATTAGCGGCCAGCGCCGCCGACGGGGTGGGGAAGATTTTGGGGCTGAAGGGGCCGTGCCGCCGGAATTGTTGCTGGTGACATTAGACATTTTTCAGGCTCCATTGGGGTAAAAAGCGGACGATCAGGTCTTTCCCTGGTCTGCGGCAGTCTGCGGGCCGAGTCCTCCCGGTTACCGCGGTAGACTATCGCGTATCAGTATACGCACTTTTCGGGGCTTGCAAGAGGCCTTGGGTGGATACTATGATGAAGCGAAGCTCGCAAATGTTTCAAATATTTGTGAAAGCAGAGGTAATTGTTCATCATGGAAACAGAAAATTCAACGGCCAGTTTGCTCATCCCTGTTCCTGCGCCCGCAGGTACGCGCTATCGTCCAAGTTTTGACATCAATGCGGTGGTTGCGGGTCGGATACGTCTGACCGATACGCAGTTCCTGGAACTCTACCACCATGCGGACCTGACGGACTTGGGCCGTTGGGCGTTTGGAGTAGCCCAGCGGCTGCATCCAGAGGACTACCGCACCTATGTGATAGACCGCAATATTAATTACACGAATATCTGTACCGCCCGTTGCACATTTTGTGCTTTTAAGCGTAATGATCCAAAGGCCGCAGATGCTTACACGCTTGTCTACGATGAAATTTATGCAAAAATTTCGGAACTCACCGCCATTGGGGGCACCCAGATTCTAATGCAGGGCGGCATGAACCCGGACCTGCCGATTGAATATTATGAGAATTTATTGCGTGGGATTCGGGAAAAATTTCCCAATGTCCACATTCATGCCTTCAGCCCGCCGGAATTTGTGGAATTTTCACGTTTTTTTAATCTGCCGGTGGCGGAAATTCTGCGGCGATTTAAGGATTGCGGTTTGGCAACGGTTCCGGGTGGCGGCGGAGAAATATTTTCTGATCGTGTGCGGTCACGCATCGGGCCGGGTAAATGCACCGGCGAAGCGTGGCTGGATGTGATGTCCGAAGCGCATAAGCTGGGTATGGCCACAAGCGCCACCATGCTGATCGGCCATATTGAAACCATTGATGACCGCCTGGATCATTTATCGCGGATTCGTCGGCGTCAGGATTGGGCGCTGGCCAACGCACCGGCGAGCTATACGGCGTTTATTCATTGGACTTATCAACCGGACAACACGCCGCTGGACCGCAAACGCAAATGGAATCCGGATACCGGAGTTCCATTTGAATTTGATGACGGCCGCACCGTTCGGCTGGCTGACGCCAATGAATATCTGCGTATGCTGGCGCTGGCGCGGTTGTACCTGGATAACATTTTGAATCTGCAAAGCAGTTGGGTAACCATGGGACCGAAGATCGGTCAGTTGGCGCTGTTTTTCGGTGCCAAT
>JAJZEY010000407.1 GCA_021805585.1 Planctomycetota bacterium | reverse complement strand
GAGGTCGGTGGCATGCCATTGAAAACCGCGTTGTATCCTCGTGCCCTCATATCTTGGTGGTAACACCCGTCGGCCATTATGGTAATCCCGTGCCTTCGCCCCCCCCGCGGTGAAATTTACTTAAACCATCCGTGCCGCAACGCAGTGTTTTTAACCAATTGACCAATTTGCGGAGTATCGCCACATCATTATGATTACCCCTCTTATGATTGCCCATCGAAAAGCCGCTTCCCGCCGCTATTCCACTGGCTTGAGGATATGCTACAATAATATGGTTGAGAGTACGCTGGCCGGTGATTTTAACCGCCAACCGGCGAATGCCGGCGTTTTTCCGCGGCAACCAACGGCGTGGCCACAGGCTGCAATATCCCTTTGGCCAAGTGCAAAATATGAATGATTCATAAAGGCGATAAGAGTTAACAGGAATTTAGTGAACGGTAATCAAATAAATCTGACCATCGCCCGCAAAGACAGCCTCGCCTGCCAGCATGGCGTGCTGACCGCGTTTTCCTGCCTGTTGGCCCTGCTGACCATGCAAACCATCGGCCTGGCTGTTGCCGACGGCGCTTGCCTGAAGGCCAGCGCTAAAATGGACCGCATCGCCGGTGTATTGCCCCCGGCCGATTCGCACATTAGCCGTCATTTTTCCCAGGTCGCATGGGTATACCGGCAGTTTCTGCTGCGGTCGGGCCGCGTCCGTCTGGCCGGCCGGTCCCCCCTGTTGGCAGGCGCGTATCATGGCCGTACAGCGGCTGATTTGCCATCCATATTTAATCACCGGCAGGTTTCAGTTTTGTTCGCGCTGGGTCTGGTGGCCGCGCCATGGTCATGGCATGGTGCAGGTTTTTCCAAATCGGCCCATTCCTGCATAAAAATTCCACACAATGGGGATGCGTTCGCCTGCCGCCAGGCGACGTTACCGCAAATATCCGCCCGGCCAATCATCCTTCGTGCCACGACGCATATCCGCAGCCGCAGTCAGCTTGCTCCGCCCAAACCGATCGGAAAAGCGGATCGTATGGGTTAAGGCCCGCAATCGCGGGATTCTTCATTGGAAATATGAACACAAAACTGGCCACCGACCCACCGCATTGGGAATCGGTCGGCTAAGGAAAATCGGAGTTGCCATGGTTGCGCATCTTTTTAATAAAACGCTCGCGGCGGTATTCGGGTCCCGCAATGAAAGACTCATGAAGGTCTATCGCCGGCGTGTGCTGGAAGTCAACGCGCTGGAGCCGACGGTTCGTACACTTACCGACGCCCAGATGCGCGCCCGCGTGGATGAGCTGCGGCAGCAACTGGCGGGCGGCGCAAGCGATCAGGCAGTTTTGCCCGAAGCCTTCGCCCTGATGCGGGAAGCCATGGATCGTCACATCGGCTTGCGGAATGCCCTGGATCCCGCCAGAAATTTCAACCCGACCATTCTTTCCGCCGAAGGCCAGGCCATGTATCAGGCCGCCCGGTCCGCCTGTCAGAAGGAACATGATTGGCGATTTGTGGAAGTTCAGCCGGCATTGTATCAAGCCATTCGCGATAGTGTTCCGCAGGACCGCCCGCCATACCGCGCCCGGCCGTTCGATGTTCAGTTAATCGGCGGCATGGTTCTATACGAGGGAAAAATTGCGGAAATGGCCACCGGCGAAGGCAAGACCTTTGTCGCACCGCTGGCCTGCTTTTTAATGGGGCTTACCGGCGCGCATTGCCATGTCGTAACCGTCAATGATTATCTTGTGCGGCGTGATGCGGCGTGGGTGGCACCGGCGTTCTATGCCCTGGGAATGTCGGTCGGATTCATTCAAGCCCACATGGATAACGACCCGCGCAAGCTGGCTTATCAATGCACGGTCACGTATGGCACCAGCAGCGAATTCGGCTTTGATTACCTGCGCGACAATATGAAGCAAACGCTTGATGAGCAGGTGCAGGGACCCCTGGATTTTGCCATTATTGACGAAGTTGACAGTATTTTAATTGATGAAGCCCGCACCCCGCTTATCATCAGCGGCCCCGCCCACGATGACAGCCCGCGCTACCGCATGGCCGATGAAGTCTCCCGCAAGCTTATTCTGGCCCAGGCTCCGTGGGAACAGGCCCATCAGCGGGTCGAACAATTAAAGATTAAAATCAAGGGAACCGAAGCGGACCTGCGCAACGCCCGCGCCGATGCCGCCAAAGCCGCCGAGCTTTCCGCCGTGGTGGATCAGGCCCGCCTGGACCTGACCGAGGCCGAAAAACAGCTGGCCGGGCAGGTGCAGCTTTATGAAGTGGAACTGGATCGCAAATCGGTTCATCTAACGCACGAAGGCATTCAAAAGGCCCAGGAACATGCCGGCGTCGGTTCGTTTTATATCGGCAGCAATATGGACTGGCCCCATTTGCTGGAACAAAGCCTGCGCGCCCACGTCGTCTATGAAAAAGATAAAGACTACGTCGTGCAGAACGGCGAGATTATTATCGTTGATGAATTCACCGGCCGCCTGATGGTCGGCCGCCAGTGGTCCGACGGGCTTCATCAATCCGTCGAGGCCAAGGAACGCGTGCGGGTAAAGCCCGAAACCCAGACCATGGCCACCATTACGCTTCAGAATTTTTACAAGCTCTACAAACGCATGGGCGGCATGACCGGAACCGCCATGACCGAAGCCGAGGAATTCGCGAAAATTTACAAACTTGAAGTGGTCTGCATTCCCACCAATCGGCCCATTGTGCGGGCGGACGCCGACGACCTTATTTTCCTGACGGAAAATGCCAAATGGAATGCGATTGTTGAAGAGATCAAGGGCCGCTCGGAATCCGGCCAGCCCGTACTGGTGGGCACCACCAGTGTGGAAAAATCCGAACGCCTTTCGCGCATGCTTCGCCAGCGCTGCGGCATTGACCACGAAGTCCTGAACGCCAAAAACCACGAACGCGAGGCCGACATTGTGGCCAAGGCCGGACGGCGAACTCCGGGCAAAAACAACGCCGCCGCGGGGGCCGTGACCATCGCCACCAACATGGCCGGTCGCGGCACGGATATTTCCCTGGGTGAAGGCGTCACCGATGCCGGCGGCCTGTTTGTTCTGGGAACCGAACGCCATGAAGCGCGGCGTATTGATAACCAGCTCCGGGGCCGCTCCGGCCGCCAGGGCGACCCCGGCGCGTCGCGGTTTTTCCTGAGTCTGGAAGATGACCTGATGAAAATGTTCGCCGGTGATTTCATGCTTAAAGCCATTCAGCGGCTGGGCATGAAAGAGGATGAAGCCATCGAACACCGCTTTGTATCCCGCGCCGTTGAACGCGCCCAGAAGAAGGTGGAAGAACGCAACTTCGGCATTCGTAAAAATCTGCTGGAATATGATGAAGTGCGCGAACACCAGCGCAGCTACTTTTATAAAACCCGTCAGGCCATTCTGGAAGGGCGGAATCTGCGTGAAATAATTTTTGAAACCATTGAAGACGCCGTCCGCGATTCCGTGGTATGAATATTGGCACGCGATTATACGCCAACCTGTATCAGCGAATGGGTGCGCAGCGAATTCAGTACGGTGATCGACCCTGGAGACCTGCGCGATACCGAACTTGCCGTGCTGGAAATGACCATCCGCGACAAGGCCCGCGAAGAAGCGCGTACCAATATTCATACCTCGCTTTCGGAATTCATGGACCCGGACGCCGACCCGCTGGACTGGGATTATGCCGGCCTTTCAACCTGGGCGGCCAATCAGTTTCATGTGCAGGTCAGCCCCGGTCAGTTAAAAACTCTGGACCGTGAACATATTGCCGAAACACTGGTGCAGAAGGCCCTGGACCAGATTGACCACAAGGATTGCAGCCCGATCGCCCGCTATCTGGTTCCCAATTACGCCCAGCGGCAGTTGGCGCAGTGGGCGTCGGATAAATTTGATCTGGCAATTGCCGCCGATGATCTGGTTGGAAAAACCACGGACCAGGCGGTGGATCTTATTTTGCGCCAGGCCCAGGACGCCTACCACAGGCGCGAAATTGAATACCCGATTGACTACGCCCTGGAGGCCACCAATGGGGCCGGCGGCACGGCGAATATCTACGCCTCCGAACAATTGGCGGTCTGGCTGCGGGCTAAATATGGGGCGAATCTTACCGGCGATGACATTCGCGCCCTGTCCCCGGAAAAGCTGCGGACCGCACTGCTGGATATTTCCGCGGCGGCCAATGCCGACATTGACGCGCACGTGAAGGAAGCCGTGGAAAAATTCCCCGAATCCGCCGCCCTTGCCGCCTGGGTTTCCACCCGCTTTGTCACCCAGGCACCCCCCGATGAATTTGAAGGCGAATCAACCCAGGACCGTATTGAACGGATTACCGAACTCGCCCACGCCTTCATGCGGCGGGAGCTTACCGAACTGGAACGCACCGTGCTGCTGCAAATTTACGATGTCGCCTGGAAAGACCACCTGTATGCGATGGACCAGCTGCGCGATTCCATCGGCCTGCGCGGCATTGCCCAGCGCGACCCGGTTATTGAATACAAACGCGAGGGTTCCCGGCTGTTTGATGAATTCCTGCGGGTGCTTCGCGACAAAGTGACCGAAATTATTTTCCGCGTCAAAGTCGCCTCATCCGACGACATGCGCGATGTCTATGCCGACCAGCAGGAATCGTTTGAAGTTCCGGAATCCTACGGTGTTGATGCCGCCGCGATTCAACAGGCCGGGCAATCGCAGGCCGCCTTCCCGGATCCCGGTGAAGACCCGGATACCCTGCAGCCGACCGAGCCGATTGTAAACACCGGACCCAAAGTGGGCCGGAATGATCCGTGCCCGTGTGGCAGTGGAAAAAAGTTCAAGCAATGCTGTGGTAAAAACGGCTAAGGTCACGCGGTCTGATGGCTTAAGCTTTCACACCGCTGTTATCCCATAAAGCCCCGACTGCATGCCGCGACAGGGGCGGAAAAAGGCGATGGTTTATGAAACTTCCAAGTGTGGCCATTATCGGCAGGCCCAACGTGGGCAAGTCCAGCCTGTTAAACTTCCTGGCGCGACGCCTTATTTCCATTGTGGACCCCACCGCGGGCGTCACACGGGATCGCATCGGCGCGATTGTGGAACATAATGGACGCTTTTTTGAACTTATTGACACCGGCGGCTACGGCATAGATGACCCCGACAACCTGACCGAACAGGTGCGCGAGCAAATTCGTCAGGCCATTGAAGAGGCCAGCCTTATTCTGTTTGTGGTCGATGCCCGCAACGGGCTGGTTTCTCTGGACAAAACCGTCGCCACACTTTTGCGCGGATTTTCCAAACCCATTATGCTGGTGGCAAACAAGGTGGATTCCGCCGCCATGGCCGTCAACAGTGCGGATTTCTTTTCGCTTGGTTTTGGCGAGCCGGTGGTAATATCCTGCCGGGAAAACCGCGGACGCGACGACTTGCTGAACCGCATTACCGCGAACCTGGCAGATGAAATGGCGGATTCCGTGCAGGAACCGGAATTAAAAATTGCCGTGGTGGGCAAACGCAACGCCGGAAAAAGCACTCTTATTAACGCCTGGGCGGGCCAGCCGCGGGTGATTGTTTCGGAAGTGGCCGGAACTACCCGCGACAGTGTGGACGTGCATATTGACTTTGATGGCCGCCGCCTTGTGGTCATAGATACCGCGGGTGTGCGCAAGCGATCCAAAATGACCGGCAATGATCTTGAATTTTACAGCTATCATCGCGCGCAGCGGTCTATCCGCCGGGCGGACCTGGTGATATTAATGCTGGACGCGGCCCTGGAAACCGGCGATGTGGACCAGAAACTCGCCGCCTATATTCAGGAACAGTTTAAACCCACTATTATGGCCATTAATAAATGGGACCTTGTGGGCGAGCGGGCCACCTCGGCCCAGTTCGCCGAATATGTCGGAAAAATGTTTCCGCAGTTGGAATTCGCACCCGTGGCATGCATCAGCGCCAAGGACAACCAGCATGTCCGCGAAACGCTGCGGCTGGCCTTTTCCCTCCATCGGCAGGCTTCCACCCGCCTTAGCACCGGCCAGTTGAATCAGGCGGTGCAGGACATTGTGCAGCAGCGCGGCCCCAGCAGCCGCACGTCCCGACCGGTGAAAGTTTATTACGCCACACAAATTGCGGTTAATCCGCCCACCATTGTGTTAAGTGTGAATCAGCCCGACCTGGTAACAGAAGAATACCGCCGCTATTTTGTCCGCCAGTTGCGGCAGCGGACCAGTCTTTCGGAAGTGCCGATTCGCCTGCTGGTGCGCAGCCATCACCGTACCGCCCGCAAGCCGGCACCCGACCGTGCAGCGCCTGCCCGCGGAAAGAAAATAAGACGGTCAACCGGCCGATAGCGTAAAATTTTCCGCCGAAATGCACGGTCCAGACGTATAACCATTGCCGTGACCCGCATCGCCGCGGGGCCGGCTTATTGAAATGGAGTTTTGATTATGTCATTTTTCCCAATGCCGGCAAAAGCAATTTTTCGCAGGGAGGCTGGCCGCGCTTTGGCGGCTCTTGCCATCATCGCGTTGGGCGCTGCTTCCGTCCCGTGCCGCGCGGCGGCGGCCAAAACATGGCAGCCGCACGTGGATACGCATAATTTGCGCGATACGGTCACGGTGCAGGTGGTGCGGCATTGCAGCCCGGCGATTGTGTCCATAACCGCCAAACGCCTGATCACCCGACAGATTAACCCCTTCGGCGGCGTGTTCTGGGGGCCGGTGGCCGGCGGCCCGTTTGTGCAAATGCCCGCCGACTTTCTGGGCAGCGGCTTTATTATTCAAAAACAAG
>JAJZEY010000135.1 GCA_021805585.1 Planctomycetota bacterium | reverse complement strand
CAAAAGCGGATCTTCCGCGAATTCATCCGCGCAGGGTGGCACCACCCCGCGACTGCGCATCGCGGTGATCCCGAAGGGCCACACCGATGTTTACTGGAAGTATGTACATGCCGGTGCGGCGGCGGCCGGGCGGAAACTAAACGTAAAAATCCTGTTTCAGGGGCCATCGCAGGATGGCGACCGGGCGGCGGAAATTTCTCTGATGCGTAACTTTGTTACCCAGGGTGTCAACGGCATTGTGCTGGCACCCGTGGACAGCCGAGCCTTGGTACCGTCGGTTAAACTTGCCGATGCGGCGCACATTCCGGTGGTGATTATCGACTCGGCGCTTAAGGCGAAGCCCGGCAAGGATTACGTGAGTTTTGTAGCCACGAACAATTTTAAGGCGGGCGAAATTGCCGGAAAGGCGCTGGCCAAAGAATTGCATGATCAGGGCAATGTGGTGATTCTGCGGTTCATTGTAGGTTCGGCAAGCACGGATGCCCGCGCGGCCGGCTGCCTGGCGGTACTGAAAAAGTATTCCGGCATTAAAATTATTGCCAATCAGCGCGGTGGCGCCACGGCGGGCAAATGCAAGGCCGTCGCCCTGAGCCTGGCGGACAGCCTGCGGCACGCCGACGGCGTATTTGCCGCCAACGAAACGACCACCTTCGGCATGTATCTGGCATTGCAGCAGCTTGGTCTGCTTGGCCAGAAGAAGTTTGTAGGCTTTGACTGGCAGTCAAATTTTAAAAAGCCTATTGAAAAAGGAGAAATCAACGGCGTGGTGGTGCAGGACCCGTATCACATGGCGTACTTGGGAGTGACCTATCTGGTAAACGATATTCGCGGCAAAAAGCCACCCGTCGAATTTGACACCCCCGCGATGCTCGTGACTCCGGCGAACATTCATACGCCGACAATTGAAAAACTTATTAATTTACCCCCCATTCAGTAACGCGCCCCCGCGTCAGTAACGCGCCCCCGCGCGGTCAACGGAATTTTTGGGTGTTCCATGTCCAGTATGACCATCGACCCGACTGCTGCTTCGGCACCGCTTTTGCGCATGCAGGGGATTCGCAAGCGCTTTGGTGCGACCCAGGCACTGGATGGCGTGGACCTGCACGTGAACGCCGGTGAAGTTCTGGCACTGGTTGGCGAAAACGGTGCCGGCAAAAGCACCCTTATGAAAACCCTTTCCGGTGCCCACCAGCCGGATGAGGGGGAAATGTTCCTTCAGGGACGGAGTTATCAACCACGCGACCCGATGGATGCCCGTCGGCAGGGTGTGGCGATGATCTATCAGGAACTTTCTCTGGCCCCGCACCTGTCGGTCATGGAAAATATTGTGCTGGGCATGGAACCCGGGCGCGGCCCGCTGATGGCGTGGCCAAAAATTCGTCGGATCGCCCTGCAAGCCATGGAGCAGCTTGGCCGGCCGGACATTCCAGTTGATGCGCCGGTCGGGCGTCTTTCAATCGCCGACCGACAGCTTGTGGAAATTGGCCGGGCCACGGCGGTGGGTTCCAAAGTGGTGGTATTGGATGAGCCGACCAGTTCGCTGACCAGCCGCGATATAGAGGGACTTTTCACGCTGATACGCCGGTTGCGCGACCAAGGTCATGGAATTATTTATATTTCCCATTTTCTTGAGGAAGTCAAGGAAATCGCCAGCCGGTTTACCGTGCTGCGCGATGGAAAAAGCGTTGGCGGCGGCGCCACGGCGGAAGCATCCACCGATCAGATTATTTCACTTATGGTCGGCCGCAAAGTGGAGGATTTGTATCCACGGTCGGCCCATCAGCCTGGAGATGTGATTCTGGCGGTTGGCAACCTGGCGGGGAAAGTTAAACCGGCCCGTGCATCCCTTGGGTTGAGGCGGGGGGAAGTTCTGGGAATCGCCGGACTGGTGGGCGCGGGCCGTACGGAACTGGTGCGGGCACTTTTTGGGCTGGACCCGGCGCGAAATGGCGAAGTTAAAATCGGCATTCACACCGGGCACGCCTCGCCGGCACGACGCTGGAAGCAGGGCATGGGAATGGTCAGTGAAGACCGAAAAACCGAAGGCCTGGCACTGGGGCTTAGCATTGCGGATAATCTGACACTTTCCAGACTGGGGCGTTTTGTTTCGCCTTCCGGTCTGGCTATGGAAAGCAGCCGCTGGATTGAAGTCATGAAGGTGCGGTGCAGCGGGGCGGCACAGAGAATCGGAGACCTTTCCGGCGGAAATCAGCAGAAAGTGGCCATCGGCCGCCTGCTGCACCATGACGTGGATGTGCTGCTGCTGGACGAACCGACACGTGGTATTGATGTCGGCAGCAAAGCGCAGATATATAAATTAATTGACGAACTGGCCCTGGCCGGAAAAGCTGTGCTTCTTGTAAGCAGTTATCTGCCGGAACTCATGGGCGTATGCGATCGCGTAGCGGTTATGTGCCGTGGCGTGTTAGGCCCCGCGCACAACGTGAAGGAAATAACCGAAGAACACATTATGCTGGAAGCAACCGGAGCAGGGGCCACACCATGAAACCATCAGCGAAAATCACACACATGCAAAATGCGGTTGCCATGGCGCGGCGACTCGGTATTTTGAATATTCTTGGACCGGTCATCGGCCTGATGCTGGTGGCAGTACTGTTTTCCGCGCTTCGGCCGCACACGTTCCCCACCGCGGCCAACGCATCACAGATTCTGCTGCAAAGCGTGGTCGTGGCGGTTGCGGCGCTGGGCACGACACCCATTATTATTGCCGCGGGTATTGATATTTCCATCGGTGCGACCATTGCCGTGGTTTCAGTGGCTGTGGCCCTGATGCTTAACGCACACTGGTCCCCGCTGCTGGCCGCCTTCGGCGGCGTTGGAGTTGGAGCGCTGTGCGGGCTGTTCAACGGCGGCTGCGTAACCCTGCTGGGCCTGAATCCATTTATTGTGACTCTGGGCACCTTTCTGGCGTTTCGCGGTGTTGCGGATGTGCTGGGCGATGAAAGTGAAGTGTATACGCATTCCAACTGGCTGAACGGACTCATGAATCCGGCCAAAGCGTTTTTTCTGCCCTGGGGCGTCTGGATCATGCTGATTCTGTCGGTTCTGCTGATCCTGATGCTTCGCTTCACGCGGTTTGGAAGGCATATTTTCGCGATTGGGTCCAATGAACAGACCGCGCGACTTTGCGGGATCGCCGTTAATCGTGTTAAGATATGGATATATATACTAGGTGGAGCGTTTTCCGGTATCGCGGGCGTGCTGATGTTTTCCAATGAAAACGGCACCGGGGATCCGACCACCTCCAAAAATACACCCCTGACCGCCATTGCCGCCGCCGTCATCGGCGGTGCCAGCCTGACGGGTGGCCAGGGTTCCATTGTCGGAACCGTTATCGGTGCCATGTTCATCATGGCGATCCGCAACGGATGCGTGCAGATTAACCTGCCCCACGGGTATCAGAATATTGTTACCGGGCTTATTATTATTGTGGCAGTGCTTATGGACCGCCTGCGCAATGGTGGCAAAACGTAAGCGACGCTTTTTACGATACGGTCGCCCCCCATTTTTTCTTCCGATGCTTGTCTAATTGCCGCGCCGCCGCAAAGCCGACGGCCACCCGCACAACGCCCGAAATCACCGGTGGCGGCCGCATATTGCGCCGACGAAAAATGAACAGGTCGACAACCTGGATCAGTACGTTGCCGGGTACCACGGTGCCTTCCGGAACCACGGGCCGCCGCTACGATTAAGGGCCAGTGCGAAATTAAATCCGAGGTTATACCTTCACCGCGACTACCGGTGCGATTGCCAGTGGCAATAGAACTTCAACTCCGCTGGCGCGCCAGTTTCCGCAGCCCGGTGATCCATTTGGGTGTTCAATTGGGGAGCGGCCATCTTGCGAGCCGGTAGCGATGACTTGCCGGGCGAGACACCCGCCCCCCAACGCTGCGGGGCGGCCGGCGTGGCGGCTGCGGATGCTGGCGTGACTGGTGGAACTCGCACAACTCCGTGCGCCCCGCGGCGAGGCACTGTGAATGTATACGGCCCGGACTTGATTGGTAACACCCGATCCTGGGCAGGCACTGCCTTCGCCGGTTATATATGGGCAGCCCGGTTACCGGTGCGCTAAAGGGATAGTAGCCGGCGGCCGGCACGGCGAACCGAAGCGTTTTCCATGAAATGCAACCGATGATTTTTCCACCGCACAATTATTCAATCGGCGGGGAAATTTACGGACGATTGGCCGAGGCAAGCCGGTTTCGCACCAGATCAACAAACCAATCAGCCTGCCGATGAATGCTGAAATTGGAGAGGGCATGGGCACGGGCGGCCTGCCCCATTTGGTTCCATCGCGGGCGGTCGGCAATCGCTCTTTTTAATCCAACCTGCAGCGACGCGGAAGTCACTTCCGGAATATGCCAGCCGGTTATACCGTCAATAACGGTCTCTTTTGGGCCACCGGCGGCATGAACCAGAACAGGACGTTCCATCATCATGGCTTCCACCACTGAAAGGCCAAAGGATTCCGCGCCCAGCAATGCGTTAATTGGTATATCTATGATTCCATAAAGCGTTTCCGGGCGTTCGATTTCGCCGACCACATGCAGCCGCTGCGTAAAATGGTTGGCCTCGGCAATCTTTTTTATTTCCATCAGATACGCATCCTCGGAGCCGGTTAGCGTTCCGCCGGCCAGAATCAGATGGAGGTTTGGATATTCCTTTCCAAGCGCCGCCATAGCCTGAATAACCTGAAGCTGCCCCTTGGCGGACCGGAGTCGTGCAACCACGCCCAGCACAATCGCATCTTCAGGAATACTGAATTCCCGGCGCGAGCGGAATTTTACAGTTTTGGGATTAAAGAGATCGGGATCTATGCCCAGGTACATCACGGTTGTCTTTACCGGTTTATCGCCAAGGCTCGCGGCGGTATAGCGGCTGTTGGCCAGCGGGATGATGGCATATTTAGCCAATTGTCGCTGCCGGATGTGACGATTGATGGCAAATGGATACCGCCCCAGAATCGTCGCCATTTCCCATGTGCATGGAATACCGGCGTGGGCCGCCGCCCGGCCCGCAACATCCATCAGATCGGCCCAGATAAAATGCAGCCAGTCCGCCTGACATTCCTGAACCGCGGCGGCAACCGTTGGCGCGGCCTTTCGGCTGAAGGCGGACAATTTCATTGTCAATCGCATTTTATTGAGAATATTCCCGGTCAGCGATGGTGGCCGCGGCAAACCCAGAGTTTTGACAATTAGACCGGATTGGCGGCACTTTTCGGCAAAATGCCCATCAGTCAGCGCAAGGATGACGGGTGTGACACCGCGCTGTCGCACCGCTGCGACCAAACCTTGCACGGCTTGGGCTACGCCCCATTGCTCATCTCCACGAATCAACCACGCGATTCGCGGACGGTCCGCACCTGACATCAGAAAGACTCCAGACATTGATCGTTGGGCATGATACTAGCGTCAATAAGGCTGATTCGCAAACGCTCCCGGCTAATTGCGGCAACCGGTGTATTGCCGATGGTTTAGCCAAGGCATTTTTTAAGACAATCCTCACCACAATGCGGTGGTTGACCGTGTAACGGATGGAAAGCGGTCCGGCATTCGGGCTGGCGACCGCCGGAACCACTGAATTCGCTAATCCGGTTAAAGAATTCCGCAATGCCCAGCCGATAATATTTGCGAGGGTTTGTTCCCAGTCGGACTTTGGCCGATCACTTTGTTGGAGAATCGAACCGTTGAATACATCCAGAGAGTCACTTTGCCGTGCGATCCGCCGCGCGGTGGCAAAATCCTGTGCTTTTGAAAAAAAAGCGGATACTTATATTGACGTGTCATGGCCTTGCACATGTGTCGGCGTTAAAACAGCGGGGGCTGAATGATGACCGCGGGCCATTCTCCGGCAAGAGTGTCCAGAGGCGGCTTAGCAACCGTCAAATCAGCCCGGCTGCGGAACGCGCCTTCGGCTTTTCTGGCCTCTATTACATCCCGCTTGCGAATCGGGCCTAAAACGCCACGCGGGCCGGTGCATAACGGAAATGCAACTTCACACAATTCCATGCTGGTCAACCCCGATTTTGGTTGTAAGGATATCCATTTGCCACTTGCAGGGCAGATGATGGTGGAGATCGGCTGCGTCGATTTCGCGGCGTGCCTTAACACCGCTGATCTTCTTGGGCCACACGGCAAACTGGTCGCGATTGATTCAAGTCCGGCAGCCATTGCGGCGGCCCGCAAGCAGGCGGCCGGCACCGGCGCGGCCAATGTTGAATTTCACCTTTGCCGGGTCGATTCCATTCCGCTTTCATCCGGCACTTGCGACTGGGTTATCAGTCGGGCACCGGTTTGTATGGCGGGCAGCCGCATGGCGGTACTGCGGGAAATTGTCCGCGTGCTTAAGCCGGGTGGAAACATGATTCTCCACGATGTGGCGATCAAGCGGCTGCTGCCGCCGGAACTTGCCGAAACACTGGCAGCGCACAGTTATGGCCTGTCCGGCGCGATTGAACCGGGCAGTTACAAAAAGTTGCTGCTGAAAGCGGGAATGATTGGAATAAAAATTGAACTGTATGACTTGGGCAACCATATTCATCAGATTTTTGAACCGGCGAAGGGCCGAAAACAACCAAAAGAAACCCACGACAGTCAAACCGGCGGTCCTGGCGCTGGTGCCCCTGAGTACGCGGGCGGCAAGGGTGCCGCTGCCGCGTTGCTTCATGAACCGGTGCGGCAGGAAAGCAACATGACCGCACGATTTACCGGACATTCCGGCGGCCAGTCTGGACACAAGATG
>JAJZEY010000363.1 GCA_021805585.1 Planctomycetota bacterium | reverse complement strand
TTCATGTCGTGTACCGAAGGCCTTCAATCGGGACCTTGGCCGTAAATTAGGAAGGAACGGCCCACTACCCGTTGCTGCCGCAGAATGTTTTTATGCGGTCCAGGCCTTTTTCAATATTTTCCATGCTGGTGGCGAAACTCAGCCGGACATGATCCGGAAAACCAAAATCATTTCCGGGAACCAGCGCCACATGCGCTTCGTCCAGTACCAGGCGGGAAAAGTCAATGGCATCCCTGGCAATTGCGCCGGTTTTCCCCAGCGGCCTGCCGAGCAATTGGGCAATGCTCGGAAATGCATAAAAAGCCCCGGTCGGTCGGGCGCAGGAAATGCCCGGAATTCCGTTAAGCAGTTGCCACATCCGCTTGCCGCGCTTTTCAAAGGCGTCGCGCATGGTTTGAATTTCCGTTTCCATGGCCGAATTGGTAAGCGCTTCAACAATCGCGGGCATGCAGAAACTGGTAATGTTGCTGGTCATCTGGCCCTGCAATTTGTTCATCGCGTCGATCAGCGTTTTTGGCCCGGCGGTATAGCCGATGCGCCAGCCGGTCATGGCGTAGGTTTTGCTCAGGCAGTTGCAGGTAATGGTGCGGTCTTTCCAGAGGCCAAAATTCAGCGCCGCCCAGGAACAGGTCTCCTGGCCGGCGTAAAGCAGGCGCTCATAAATTTCGTCGCTGCAAACCCAGATATTCGTATGGGGTGCAATGGCCTCGGCCAATGCCGCAAGTTCCGCCGGATGATACGTGTGGCCACCAGGATTGGATGGCGAATTAATAATCACCATTTTGGTTTTTGGGGTAATGGCGGCCGCAAGCTGCCGCGGGGTAATTTTAAAATCGCTCGCCGGGTCGCCACGTACAATAACCGGCACGCCACCGGCCAGTTTCACCATCTCCGGATAGCTGACCCAATAAGGGGCGGGAATAAGGACTTCATCGCCGGGATTCAGCACGGCCATGAAAGACACGTAAAGCGAATGTTTGCCTCCGACGGATACAATTATTTCCTCCGGCTTGTATTCCAGCTTGTTAAAGCGGGCCAGCTTTTCGCAAATAGCCTTGCGGGCTTCCGGCGTACCGGTCGTTGGTTCGTATTTTGTTTTGCCGGCCAGAAGGGCCTTTATAGCGGCTTCCTTAATGGGCAGCGGTGTGTCAAAGTCCGGCTCGCCGGCACCGAAGCTGACCACATCAATCCCCTGTTTTTTCATGGCATTGGCGCGGGCCGTAACGGCAAGAGTAATGGATTCCGCGATGGCATCCAGACGATGGGCTAATTGCATAAAATGGCTCCGGGAAGAATTTTAGAATGCCGTGAATCGCACATTCGGCGAGTCAACCCGCCAAAGCACCGTGCGGTTTGTCCAAGGCCGGTCAGGGCCGGTCCAGCGCTGCGGCGGCGGGCACAATAAAAGGATTCGGCTGCGCGGCGGCGGCCGGAACCGGGCGGGTAATCGGATGTTTACCCGTTGCCACCGGGGCAACCGTTTTGAAAACAATGTTGCGGACCGCTTCGGCTGACCCGTTGCTCTGGTCAAACAGAAAAGCGGGAAAAATTCCGAGAAAGATAGTCAGGACGGCCGCGATGAGCGCCCCGGCTTTAAGCGTGGTGGAATCCCGGACCACAAATGGCGACCATGGCTCGCGAATATACATGGCACCGATAATGCGAAGGTAATATGCCGCCGCGATGGCGGCATTCACCACCACCAGAATGGCCAAAACAGGATGACCGCTGGCCAACGCCGACTGCACAATAAAAAGCTTGCCTAAAAACCCGATGGTGCCCGGCATGCCGATGAGACTGAACAGGCAAATCGCCATGCACGCGGCCATGAATGGATGTTCTCCGGCAATTCCGGCAATATCGTCCAGGTCTTCAGCCGCATCGGATTTTCCCTGAAGCCAGATCAACGCGCCAAACGCGCCGACGGTCATGATGCTGTATCCACCCAGATAAAATAACGTCGCACTGATTCCGCTGGCCGGGGAATTGCCCGCCGCCAGCGGCCCAACGGCAAGCCCCACCAGCATGTAACCGCTGTGCGAAATGGAGCTGTAAGCGAAAATGCGTTTGATATTTCGCTGCAACAGGGCCAGCAGGTTGCCGACAAACATGGTCAGGACTGCCAGCACCATAAGCAGATCCGGCACCGCGCGGGCCGCGCCGCCGGAAAGCCGCCAGCCGGTCAGATTCAGCACCATAATCAGGGCGAAAAAGCCAGCCGCCTTGGGCGCAAAAGAAAGAAATGCCGTGACCGGTGTCGCCGCACCCTGATACACATCCGGTGCGTAATAATGCAGCGGAGCGGCGGCAATTTTATAGGCAATACCAACGACCACCATAATCAGACCGATAATGGCCACATAGGGCAGATGGCCCGCCAGCAGCGCCGACTTATATGCCGCGGCAATGGCCACATAACTGGTCGATCCGGCAAAGCCGTAAAGGTAGCTGAAGCCAAACAGATAGATGGCCGCGGACAGCGCGCCAAGGAAAAAGTATTTGATTCCGGCTTCCTGTGCCGGAGCATTGGACCGCCCCGTGGCCACCATGACATAGGTCGGAATTGAAACCAGTTCCAACGCCAGAAACAGCCAGATCAGATTCGTTGTTTTGGCAATCATGCTTACGCCCGCCAGAGACGTAAGCAACAAGGCGAAATATTCGCCGCGGTAATGTTGGTCCGGGGTTCCCGGCTCAAATGCAAAGGGCATTCCCGCGGATACAAGTACCGTCAGAATGCCGATGCCACAGGTTAAAAGCGTGTCGTAAGTGGCCAGCGGCCAAAGTGTCCAGCCCGCGGCTGTGCCCATGCCGCCAATGCGCAGCGCTGCAATAAAGGCCAGAACCAGGCTTACCACGGCGACGCCCAGCGTGGCGCGGCGAACCGCGTCACGGCGCGCCAGCCCCATCAGCATCACGACCAGTGCACCGCATACCAGAATAATTTCAGGACACAGACCATTGATATTTGTTGTCACAACCAGAACCTCGGAATAATTCTAATTCAGCGCAGCGGCGCAACAGATGCCAGACCCGCGGCGGGCTTGTTTAACGGCAAAATACCATGTGCCGCTGCAACGCGGTAAACGATCGGGATTTGCGCCGAGACCCGCGCCGCTATCGCGTGGGATTCCAGCTTGTGCATCGCCGCTTCCATCGACCGGGTTACCGGTGCCGGATAGATACCCAGAAACAGCACCACCGCGGCCAGCGGTGAAAGCACGCACCATTCACGCAGCGACAGGTCCCGCGGCGGATGGACTTCGGTGGGGTGCGGCTCGTGCAGGCCCTCCGGCTCCACGACCGGTTCAACCAGCGGACCAAAAATAACTCTGGCCACGAAATAAAGCATGTACAAGGCACCGGCAATCATGCCAAAAACCGCCGGGATCGCATAGGCCGGCCCCAGCGAGCCGCCATGGCCGGCCGAACCGCTTACATAGGTGCCGACCAGGGAAAGAATTTCACTTACAAAGCCATTGAGTCCGGGAACGGCCGCCGTGGCCATGGCAAAAAATACCGCAAAAAAGCCCAGCGCCGGCAATCTGCGGGCCAACCCGGAAACGTCATGCAGGCTGCGCGTCTGGTAGCGGCGATAAATCATGCCCATCACCAGCAAAAGCGCTGCGGCCAGAATGCCGGAATTGATCATCACCAGAACGCCGCCGATCAGGCCACTGGTGGTCAGGGCCAGAAACGCCAGAACACAAAGGCCCAAATGGCTGACCACCGAATAGGCGACCAGCTTTTTCATATCACGCTGCACCCAACTTACCAGGCCGCCGAAAATGATGGAAAACACGCATAATCCGGCCAGCCATGGCGTGAATTTAAGTGCCGCGACCGGCAACAACGGCAAGGCAAACCGCAACAGGCCGTAGGCTCCAAGCTTAAAGCCGGCGATCATAACCGAGGCCGGCGTGGAAGATTCGCTGATGGCCGCGGGCATCCAGGTATGCACCGGAAACAGCGGAACTTTAATCAAAAAGCCAATCAGCAGCCCGGTGAAAACCAATCCCTGCTGCCATGCCGGAAGCGACGCCCCCGCCTGATACAATCCGGAAAGGGTGAATGAATAGGTGTGGAACTTTTCCGCATGAACCCACGCCAGATAAACCAGCGATGCCAGCAGGAACACCGAACCCGTAAAAGCGTACAGGAAAAATTTGCCCGCGGCGCGCCGCCGTTCGGAATGCCCCCAGATTCCAATCAGGAAGAATGAGGGAATAAGTGTAAATTCAAAGAACAGATAAAACAGCAATACGTCATGGGCCATGAAAACGCCCATGGTGGATGCGAACAGCAGAAGAATCCAGCCGTAAAATTCGTTGTGTCGGCTCTGAATTTTGTCGAAACTGTCCAAAATCGCGACCGGCGTAATCAACAGTGTCAGCATCAGCAGCCACAGACCGATGGCATCCACGCCCAGCGAAAAATGCACGCCAAATTGGGGTATCCAGGCGGTCTTGAAGGCAAATTGCCAGACCGCACCGGTCCCATAATTAAACCGTGCCAGCAGGCTAATACCCACCAGTGCCGATAGTATTGCAAAGCCCAGCGCCATTGGACCGGCGGCCCTGGCGGCGGCTTCCTTCGGCGTCGCAAACACAATAAGCGACCCGAATACGGGGATCAGCAGCATGATGACCAGCGTCAGATGATTCATAGTTCGTTCAATCCAGTCTGTCTGGCCGGAACCTATTTATTTTATGTTCCGGCAATATCGGGCCGCGGCAGGTCCAGCGTTCAACACGCCGGAGGTCGTGCCGCAGGCGCTCAGCGAAGCAGGTACAGCACCCCTAAAATCACCACAGCCACTCCCGTGACCATGCCGATTCCGTAATAACGCAACCGGCCGCTTTGCGTCGGTTTAATGGTGTAACCGGTCAGTTGCGGTGCGAAACCGACCAAAAATACCAGCCCATCCACGGCAAAGCGGTCGAAAATGGACAACACGTGGCCTAGCAACCGCAGCGGCCGAACCAGTGTGTAGTCGTAAAGTTCGTCGAAATACCATTTGTTTTCCAGAAACCGCACCAGCCCCGGCATGGTCGCGGCCACCCGCGGTGCGGCGGCCCGATTTGAAAGATGGAAATAAAATGCAATCAGAATTCCGCCCAGTGCCAAAGCCGCATCAAGGCCCATCATAACCGTTGATTTCACGCGAACTGCGGCACTGACCGGCTGCGGCGTGCCATTGGCGGAAACCTGTTGATTCAAGTGCACGGGACTAAGGAAATTCGCAAACCAGCCGCCCGCGTGCCCGTGGCCGCCGATAACTCCCAAAAGCCCGACAAGCGTGGCACCAATCGCCAGCAGCACCAGCGGCCCCCACATGCGAATGGATCCATCCAGACTCGCCGGTACGCTGTTGCCACCCGCGTGCGAATGGCCATGGGCGTCGTGCGTGGTCTCCGGGTCATGATGCGCATCCCCCGGCAGGGCAAATGGCGACGGTTCATGATGCCCGGCGGTTTCCGGAAGGATCTCCGGCCCCATGAAGGCGCGGAAAAATACGCGGAAGGTGTAGTAAGCGGTAATCAGAGCTGTCAGCATTCCAAAAACGGCCAGCGCGGGGCCGAATCGCCAGGTGGAATTCATCGCCGCATCCAGTATTTCACCCTTGCTGAAAAACCCCGCCCAGGGCGGCATACCGGCCAAAGCCAGACAGCCCATTAATATGCAGACCGTGGTGATAGGCATGCGTTTGCGAAGCCCGGACATTTTACGGAAATCCAGCTCGCCCCCCATCGCGTGCATAACCGAACCGGCCGAAAGAAACAGCAGGGCTTTGAAAAATGCGTGCGTGAACACATGAAACACCGCCGCCGAACCCGCCGCCACGCCCAGGCCCATGAACATGTAACCCAACTGGGATACGGTTGAATAAGCGAAAATGCGTTTAATGTCATATTGGCAGGTCGCAATGGTGGCCGCCATGAACGCGGTGAAACATCCGACAATCCCCACCAGATGCAAAACCGGCGTATCCAGGCGGAATAGCGGCATGCAACGGGCAATCAGATAAATACCGGCCGTGACCATCGTCGCGGCGTGAATCAGCGCGGAAACCGGTGTGGGACCTTCCATGGCATCGGGCAACCAGACGTGCAGCGGAAACTGCGCGGATTTGGCGAACGCGGCCAGCATCAGCAGCAGCGTAATCCAGAAAATCGCCGCATGGTGATGCATCAGGAACACTGGATTGGCTAATCCGGCATGCAAAACATCCGCGAATTGCAGCGAATGAAAATTCAGATAAATAATAAAAATTGCGACCGCAAAACAGGCGTCACCAATGCGATTGACCACAAACGCCTTGGTGGCGGCATCTCGAGCGGACGGCTTGGGATAGTAATACCCTACCAACAGATAACTGGCCAGACCCACGCCTTCCCAGCCCAGGTAAAGCAGCAGGAAATTATTAGCCAGAACCAGTACCGTCATGGAAAATACGAAAAAGCTCAAATACGCGAAAAAGCGGTAATAGCCGTAGTCCCCAGCCATATAACCGGACGAATAAATGAAAATCAGCAAAGAAATGCCGGTTACAAACGCCAGGAAAAGGCTTGAAAGCGGGTCTACAAAAACGCCAATGGGGGCTTTAAAGCCACCCGCGGTGATCCAGGTCCAGAGGTTTGTCTGCAAATAACTTGAATCGGGGCTGGCGAGCTTGCCGCTCTGCATGGCGATCAGCAGTGCCATGGCCAGTACAAACGAAACACCGACACCGATAATGGCCGGCGCGTGCGAACCACCCTTGAGCAACCGCGAACCGAACAGGGTAATGAT
>JAJZEY010000588.1 GCA_021805585.1 Planctomycetota bacterium | reverse complement strand
ATACGCCAGGGGTAACACAGCTTCCCATTCCGAACAGCACCGTAAAGCCCTGACGGCCGATGGTAGTGCTTACGCGCTAGAGTAGGTGAGTGCCAGATTTATGACCCGGGCGAATCGAAAGATTCGCCCGGGTCTTTTTTTTTCTCCCTACCCCAGGCTTTCCGACATTGCTCAATTCCCATGGATCGCCGATCATATTCCGCAGCCGGCCGCCGCTCTCCACCGCCGCCGGCCAAATGGTAATAATGAGGTTCCGCCATGCCATTGGTTCAAGTGCACAATATCTCCAAAAGCTTTGGACCCAACGCCGGTCTGTTTGATATCAGCCTGAACATGGAAAAAGGTGAATTGCTTGTGCTGCTTGGGCCGTCCGGCTGTGGAAAATCAACATTTTTGCGATGCCTAAACGGCCTGGAACAAATTGATGCCGGTGCGATGGGAATTGGAACCATTCAAGTGACGGCCGGCAGTCTGGCTTCGCCACGGCAATATGCCGCGGTTATGCACCAAATGCGCCAGCAGGTGGGGATGGTGTTTCAAAGTTTTAATTTGTTCGGCCATTTAACCGCATTGCAGAACGCCATGCTGGCACCTCGAATCGTCGGCGGACTTTCTCCTGACGCCGCACGTGATATTGCTGTTCATTTTCTAACCAAGGTCGGCCTTGCGGATCGGCTGAATTATTATCCCGGACAACTTAGCGGCGGTCAGCAGCAGCGTGCCGCAATCGCCCGCGCCCTGGCCATGAAGCCTTTGGTTCTGCTTTACGACGAGCCGACTTCCGCCTTAGACCCCACGCTGGTGCGTGAAGTGCTGGCTATCATGCGGCAATTGCATGACGAAGGTATGACGCAGATTGTCGTTACCCACGAAATGCGTTTTGCCCGGCAGGCTGCGGATCGGGTGATGATGCTTGATTCCGGCCGCATGGTGACACATTGTCCGGCGGGCGATTTTTTCCAGGGACATCCCGACCCGCGTGTGGCGCATTTTCTGGCAAACCTGGATTAGTGCGACATGTTGCGTTTGTCGGCGGGTGCCACAATAGTAAAAACATGCATAACCATCGGATTTACAGGTGAAACAATGGCTCGAGTCAATTATTTCATTCGCTCCGGAAATCGCGGATATACCAGGCGGCGCATGGTTATCTTGCGGTTTGTCGCTCTGTTTCTGTTTATCCGCATCGGATGCATGATCCCCGCGATGGCATGCGCCGCCTCGCCCCTGCCGCAGCTCACCTGGGGTGCGGATTCCGAAGGTGGAGCACCGTATGTTTTTCAGGATCCAAAACACCCAAGCAAAATCATCGGCTTTGAAGTTGATATTGCCGGGGCGTTAGGGAAGCTTTTGCATCGCCGCCCCGTTTTCGTACAGAATGAATGGACCGGGTTGATTCCCGGTCTTGAGCGGGGGGGATACGACCTGGCCATGAACGGCCTGGGCATTACCGCCGCACGCCGGAAGGTGGTCGCCTTCAGCGTTCCATATTATGTCTGTTCCGAACAATTGATGGTGCGAAAATCGACCCGCGGCGTACATGGCCTGGCGGATTTGCGGGGCAAAATCGTCGGCACGCTGCGTGATTCCACGGGTGAACGAATTCTCAACGCTTTTGGCGGCATTCATGTTCGATCCTACGATGGGCAGATTAACGCGTATCAGGACCTGGCCAACGGGCGATTGGACGCCGTTCTGATGGACCTGCCGATTGCGGAATATTATGGTTTACCGGTCAAGACTTTAAAATTTGTGGGTCCGCCCATTGGCCGTATGAACTATGGCATTGCGCTGCGAAAAACGGATGGCAAGCTGCGCGGCCAAATAGATGCCGCACTCATGACGCTGATGCGGAACGGAACGCTGGAAAGAATTTATAAAAAATGGGCATTGTGGAATCAGCCTACAAAACAAATGTTCGCCGCCACTTTGGCCCGCGGCGGTGAGTCCGGCGAACTGGCGCGATTTACCCGCATGGTCCAGGCGCATCACACCTGGTGGCAGGTGCTGCGGCAATACGCGGTGTATCTGCGGATTCTGCTGGAAAACGGCGCGCCTATGACCATTGCAATTTCCATATCCGCCATGGTGCTGGCGGTGGCTCTGGGGCTTTTGCTGGCGCTGTTAAAGCTTTATGCCCCGCCGCCGCTGGCGTGGCTGGCCCGGGCGTATATTGAACTCGTCCGCGGCACACCGCTGTTGATTCAGCTTTACCTTATTTTCTACGGTCTGCCCAATATCGGTATCCGGCTTAGCCCGTTTGTGGCCGCGGTTCTGGGGCTGGGGATGAACTACGCCGCCTATGAGGCGGAAAATTACCGGGCGGGAATTGAATCGATTCCCCGCGGCCAGTGGGAGGCTTCGCTTTCCCTGGGCCTGAGCCATTTGCAGACCCTGCGGCATGTGATTATTCCGCAGGCTATTGGCACCTGCCTGCCACCGGTCACCAATGACTTTATTTCCTTGTTCAAGGATTCAAGTATTGTGTCCGTGATCACCATGGTGGAACTGACCAAGGTGTATGGCGAGCTGGCCTCCACTTATTACGATTACATCGGAATAGGTCTATTAACCGCGGCGATTTATTTTCTGATTGGCTGGCCGTTTGTACGCCTTTCGCGCTGGCTGGAACAGCGGCTTCCGGGCGGCCGGCAGGGATATATTCCCGGAGGCAAGCCGGTTAACGCGGGTTGAAGTCAGGCGTTAATCGGAAAACTCCAAAAAAAATCGGCGGCTGTGTGATGCACAACCGCCGCCTGGGTGACCATTTAAGGATTTCAATAAGGGCATCGCCCGAGTCAATTGCCGGCTGGTGCCACGGCTGGCTCAGCCATCGGCGCGTGGGCTGGTGCCGGCTGTGTCGGCTGCTGCGGGGATTCATCACGAATCGCCTGCTTGCGGGACAGCTTAATGCGGCCCTGATCGTCAATCGCAATTACCTTCACGCGAAGCTCCATGCCAACTTTCACTTCTTCGTTGACATTCTTCACGAATTTATCGGACAATTCGCTGATGTGGCACAGACCGTCCACACCTGGAATCACTTCAATAAATGCGCCGAAGTCTTTCACGGAACTGACGCGACCGTTGTAAATCCGGCCAATCTTTACATCTTCGGTCAGGCGCTCAACTTCTTCGCGAGCTCGTTCGGCGGCTTCCACCCCAACGGCGGAAATAAAGACTGTGCCATCATCCTGAATGTCAATTTTGGCACCGGTTGTTTCCACAATCTTCTTAATGGTTTTACCGCCCGGGCCGATGACCTTGCCGATTTTCTCCGGATTAATCCGAATGGTAAGCAGCCGCGGAGCATAAGGCGAAATTTGCGCCCGATGGGTGGGAATTACCGAGAGCATTTTTTCCAGAATATGCAGGCGGGCGGTGCGGGCCTGTTCAAATGTTTTAACGATCAGGTCGTGCCGCAGACCGCGGATTTTCAAATCAAGCTGAATTCCCGTGATACCCTGGGTGGTTCCGGACACCTTGAAATCCATATCGCCGAAGTGGTCTTCTTCACCAAGAATATCGGTCAGCAGAACTTCCCGCGAACCCTCGGTAACCAGACCCACACTGATTCCCGCCACCGGGCGGATCAGCGGTACGCCGGCATCCAGCAGCGCAAGGGTTCCGCCGCAAACGCTGGCCATGGAAGAACTTCCGTTGGATTCCAGAATGTCGGACACCAGCCGCACCACGTACGGGAACTGTTCCGGTGATGGCAACACCGGTTCAAGTGATCGTTCGGCCAAGGCACCATGGCCAATTTCGCGGCGACCCGGCCCCATAATCCGTTTGACTTCACCGGTGGAAAATGGCGGAAAATTATAGTGCAGCATGAATTTCTTGGAATATTCATCGCCCAGGCCATCAACAATCTGCTCATCATCGCCGGTGCCCAGCGTGGTGGTCACCAGGGCCTGAGTCTCGCCCCGGCTGAAAATAGCCGAGCCATGTGTGCGGGGAAGCACGCCGACCAGACATTCCAGCGGACGGATGGTGGTGTGGTCGCGGCCATCAGACCGCGTTCCGGAAAGAATCTGTTCGCGGACGGTCTTTTCTTCAAGCTGGGAAAAGGCCATGGCAACCTGCATGGGTTCATTTGCCGGCTTGCCGGTGGCGGGATTTACCGCCGTGAACTGATCCATGATCTGTTTGCGAACGGCGTCCACGGCTTCGCCGCGGGCCTGCTTGCCGTGAATCTGCTTGGCTGTTTTAAGTTTTTCATGCCATGCCAATACGCCCTTAACCAAGTCGTCGGCCGGGCCGCGCAGCGTGCAAACCTTGGCTTTGCCGACCTTGGCGGCCAGGTCTTTAATCATGGCGGTGATCGACCGGATGAATCCATGGCCAAGGGAAATGGCTTCCAGAATGGTTTGTTCCGGCAATTCACGGGCACCGACTTCAATCATGTTGACGGATTCTTCCGTGCCCGCCAGAAGCAGGTCAAGATCGGATTGATCCAGCTCGGCGGCTGTCGGCATGACCACAAATTTGCCATCCACGCGGCCTACACGCACCGCGCCGATCGGGCCTTCAAACGGAACCGAACTGATGGCCAGCGCCGCGGATGAACCAATCATGGCCAGCACATCCGGGTCATTCTGACCATCGGCGGAAAGCACCATGACCTGAATCAGCACTTCATCAAAATAGCCGACCGGGAAAAGTGGCCGAATCGGCCGGTCAATCATTCGCGCGGTCAGCGTTTCCTTGGTTGAAGGGCGGCCTTCGCGTTTGATGAAGCCGCCGGGAAATTTTCCGGCGGCGGAAGTCTTTTCCCGATAATCAACAGTCAGCGGGAAAAAATCAATACCGGGGCGCGGATCGGATGAAACCACCGTCGCAAGGACCACCGTTTCACCAAAGGTTACCAGAACCGCGCCATCAGCCTGTTTGGCCAGATGTCCGGTTTCCAGAATAAGTTTGCGTCCATTGAGTTCCAGTTCAACTTTTGTTGCTGCCATGAGTTATTCACCTGAATAAGAGTGCCATTAAATTCGCCGGTTCGCACCCAATGTGCAAAAATCGGCTCCAATACATACCCGCCATCTTCCCCATCCAGCCTTTTGCCGCCCTCTTTTTTGGGGCGACCGGCCAGATTTCCACCGATTTCCCGTGTCGGCCTATGACGCAACCAAATGCCTTATCGCGTTGGCTTGTTCGGCGTCAGGGACGCTGGTTTAACGCTGCGCCAAGCGTTTCACTGCATTGCCAGTGCCTCGCGCCGCCAGCCTTTTTGCCGTCCCGTTTGGCCGGTTGATACCGCCGGGGTTGAACGCGACCAATCCTGTAGCCGGGCATTTGTTGCCCCGGTGCGTTGGCCATGTGCGGTCCGCATCTTCATCTGATTTCAATCCGTGCCGATTTTGTCTATTATGAAAAGAAAATACCGTCGAAGGCAATTTTCCTTCCGCCCGGCCTGAAAACAGCGGAACCAGACCGCTATTACTTGCGCAGGCCCAACCGGGTGATAATCGCCTGGTAACGTTGCGGGTCAGTGTGGGTAAGGTACTTCAGCAGGCTGGAGCGTTTGCCGACCATTTTCAGCAGGCCGCGCCGTGAGGAAAAATCCTTGTTGTGAGCCTTGAAGTGTGAGGAAAGTTCGTTTATCCGCTCGGTAAGCAGGGCAATCTGAATTTCCGCGGAACCTGTGTCTTTTTCGTGGATACGTGATTCGCTGATAACTTGTTTCTTCCGGTCGACCGTAAGCATGAAACCAAAACCTTTCGGGTAATCCAGCGGGAGACCACCAGCACATGCCAGTGCGTTCCTCGCACAACTATTAATCTCGCATTATTACCGGTTTGGAATAAATAGGCAAGCGCGGCAAAAGGCCATTGGGTTTTTGAGCGATGGTCCAACCCATAGGCCGCAGCCGCCTCGTCCGTCTTAACCAACCGCATGCGGCTTTTTCGGGGTGGGCGTCCCGACCACTTTATGCGCTTGGGGGTCGGGCGTCTGGCCCGCATTATCCGCCCCGTTGCGCACGGGTGCTCCTTGCGGCCGGAAACTGGCCATTCAACGATCAATCCATAGTATCACCGTTAGTCATCTGTGTATTTATTCGTCATTAGGAATAATTATCGCGGCACAAAATTGCCTATCAGCGCTCCGTGCGTGACTGTTATATGCAGCCGTTCGTCCACGGTCATCGGATCGTCTTCAAGTGGCTGGTGCGCCAGAATGGATTCCGTGATCAGGGAGATTAATTCCTGAACTTTATCTTCGGGCGGATGGTCCGGGGTTAGCAGTGTCAGGTGGCCATCAATCTTGCCGCCTTCTATGAAGTGCAGATCAAGCGAGGCGGCATCCTCTCCGTTCTGACGGAATATAAACCGCTCCGATGACGCCGTGCGGATCACCCGAATTAAATGTATGTCATCCATATCCATAAAAACCTCACGTTCTCGGGTGACTGAAATAGCCTGCCAGGAAAAGAATTAACAGGGCGAACAAAAATAGCCAAAGGCAGCCCATGCAGCCGCTGCCGACGCAGCCACGGCCGCCCCGGGTGGCCTGGGGCGTCGCATAAGCCGTGTGGTGCGATTTTTCATAATTGACGTAGCGAATTCCAGTACCGGGCAGCGAGGCACTGGTGTAACGTCGCCCCGTCGCCGATCGGCCCATGCGAAAGCCGCGCACGCCCACCGATGTTCCAATGCCATGTTTGCTCAGGTTCACACGGAATGGGCCGAAGTTAACTGATTTTCTGAAATACAGGCCCAAGGCGTCCACCTCACATCACGGCAATTCCGGTTTGCAGTATGCCGCGCCGGAATGTGCCTGTAAAGACTGCCGGGCAAGCATAAATTGCCCACTC
>JAJZEY010000487.1 GCA_021805585.1 Planctomycetota bacterium | reverse complement strand
GGCACGATGGGGTGTACCGGCTGAACCGAAAAGCTGGGATGCCGTATTTCGGGCGGCTTCGGAAAAGCGAGACGATGGGAAGCAAGGAAGAATGCCAAAACGTGCGCCTCTACCGCCGGCGGGGCGGCTTGCCGCTCTCTTCCCTCATGGGAAAACCACGCGGCACCCTCGCCGACCGGCGGGTCGCGAGCGTTCAGGCCCGGCAACCTGCCAACCACGCGGCACGGCAACCCGGATCGTCTCGTGCAAATTGCCCAAATTGGCCCCCGAACCGTAATCGCCAGGAAAGGTTATTGTACGTTATAAATCCGCAATTCACCGGCCGGTTTTGAGCCTCTGAATTGCGCTTTTTGGTGGCTGGTTGTGCAGCGCCCATCGACATGATCTCCGCGAATTCCGCCCCATCGGCCCAGTCTTGGGCATCACAGATGCCCGCCATGGCGGCGATGACAAACAGGTGGCTTCTTCGGAACGGCCATTTCCGGGCACGGTGGTCCGGAATATCCTTTAAAAACGAAAATAAGGGTGCTGGTCGCCTGGCCATCCATGACAAAGCTCCTTGTCTGCGAACAGGATGAGTATACCGCGCGCATTCTAGATTCAAACGCAAGGGTCCGGTTGTGGTGAATTGTGGTGCGGATCTCCAGACCTGCGCTTTTTTTGCCGTGCCGATTATAGATATCCACGACCAATCGGGCGTTGCCGCCGCATGGCAAATGGGCCAAAATTGGTCGCGCGTGGTGAATTACCCAATAACATCCCCGGCGGCACCACACCGGAAAAGCTAACTGTGACGGACATGGCGCTATATATGACTTTGCCCGGGTTTTGGACCAGCCCTTTAATAGAATAGGATTTTGGCCGCTGTCACAAGGCTCAACTCCCCCGTCGGTTTCACGGTAGACCTCCGGTTTATTCTGGGGAGTCGATAGCCTCGGCGTCAGCGTCGGAAATAGTAATTAATTACAGGAGGGAACCACCTGACGATAAACCGGAGCAGGCATAAAATCACGACCAATTCAACAATCCAAAAGCAAACCTTGACAAATAGCTTCCTTTTTTGGGGCGTCCCGGACGCTTGGGGCCTCACGATCCGGACGCGCATCATTTTCAAGGACGTCCGCGATTTTCCACTTGGCTGCGAAGCAGACAAAATGCGGGTGTGGCACTCGCCGCATACCACATTTTCATTCCACACCATCGGCGTTTCCAGTGCTCCAATTCTCCGCCCGCAGTTTACGCATACCTCCAACTCAACACCAGCCATAACAAAACTCCTTTTCCTTAATGCAGACCTGAGCACCTGGTGCAGCCGTGACCATACCGCAGCGCCCAAGATCATATCGTTGCCAGGGCTACGCGCACAGTTCGATGGCCCCGGCTGTTTCGTTGTCGGCTTCGGTGCCGGGGACGCGGGGGAGGCACGGCCTGCCGATGCGGCCACATCGCCTCTTCGATGTTCCGTTCGGCGGCATCAATGGATATCCCAACATGCCGACATTCTACATTCACGCCGTAAGGATCAACAAATCGGGCCAGCGGTGTTCCGGTAGTCCCTGAGTCCGCACACGCGACGCGGGGCTGCGGCAACAAATCATTTATCTCTTGCAGCTTATCAGCGGATTCCGCGATACTACGACTAACTTTACCGGAAATCACAAATACTCCAAACGCCGCCCGCTAACATCAATCGGCCGGGCGGAATAATTAGTGCGCACGCATATATACATATAATGAGTATATAAATACCGATTGTCACAAATGTATCGTTTGCGCTTTCTGCTGTGCTACGGTATGCCGCTTGGATCGGCCGCCACGCGTATCAAAGGGTCGTATTCTTTTTTTAAACAAGGACTTTGCCATGGATGGGCAGGCGACCAATAGCCATATTCCGCTTTTTCAGGATATCCCAGACCCCCGTGCCCGGCACCGGCAGTTCCGAATGATCGACCTGTTTGTCATCGCCGCCATGGCGGGCATCTGTGATGCCCAAAACCGGGCCTATGTGGCGACATTCCCAAGCATTCTGCCAATGGCCGGGTTAAAACCGGCCACCAAAGGGCGCAATTCAGAGGCTCAAAACCAGCCAGTGATTTACCTCGTTATAACGTCAACCTTTCCTGTCAATAACTGTTTTGGGACCAATTTTCGCAGGTCGCACGCGACGAGCCAGCTTATCTCGCCGCGTCGTTGCGAATTTGCCGCCCCGCCCTGGTTACGGCCCCCGTTCGGTGCGGGTTCCGCATGGCTTTTCCATGAGGGAAGAGAGCGGCAAGCCGCCCCGCCGGCGGTAGAGGCGCACGTTTTGGCCGCCGTCCTTATGTTTCATTATTTTGTCTTCATGAAGCGGCCTTAAATACAGTATCCGGGCATTTCCGTTCCGGCGGCGTTTCCCCTGGTGCCGGGTGCGACGCCGATAGGCCGGCTATGGCCTCTGCTTCCCATGTCCGTTGCGGAGAAGCAGGATGCAACTGCATCCGGTAGCTGCGGCCAAGTCATGCTGATGACCTGCGTATATTTCTGGCGTTGACACGACTGCAACCGTGGCGGCCAACACCTTCGCTAACCCCTTGGGCTATGAACGCTTACCAACAGCACAATTAGGATTCTATACTTTCGCCGAAACAGATATCCGGCATTTTACGCTTTAGCGAAAAAATGGGAAGGCGTTTCGCAAATACAAATGAATGCTGGCGACCTGTTGCCGCAAATTTGGTGGTATTTCAATGCAGGGAAGTGTGCCCTTGCCAATGAACGATTGGTTTGCTACCATATTCAACGGGTTGAGCGAGAACCAAGCCATGCAGCCCTTGGGTTTTCCTAAATGTATCGGTAAAGAATTCATTTGGAGTTCTGCTTGAGGCCTAAAGGGTTTGCCCGGTTTTGACCGATAACTAAGTCAGGTGAAGCAACCCTTGGTTTGACTCCAGGCGGCCACAGCGGCCGAAAAGGCGTTATTCAGCAGCAGTTAAACTTGTCACATAAACTTTCCCAGGTCCAAGGCACTGTGCAGTTGGCCTGTCATTTGGTTTCCCGGACGGTTGTTTCACTTTTCCGCCGGGTGAATGGGTTTTCCCCATAACATTTACCGCAAAAGTATTTAACAGGAGGCCATATCATGGCACGTACCACAAAAAAGAAAGCAGCTCCCGCACCCGTTGAGGAAGCCCCGGCCACCGCGACCGAAGTGCTTGAAGTACCCGCTCCCGAACCCACCGCCGTGGAAGAACCGGCGGCTCAACCCGAAGCCGCCGCCACACCGCGCGCTGAAGTGGATGGCAATCGGATTCCCGGCATGGTGGATGAAGCCCTGATCGGCTCGGCCATGGTCGGTGCCGGACCGATTGAAGAAGATGAGATCATTTACGATGAAGAGACGCATCAGAAATATGAACAGGTGAAGCGCAGCGAATTGCACCTGATTGACCTGCAAAAAATGACGGTTTCCGAGCTGCATGAAATCTGCAAGAAGGAAGTGATTGAAGACTATATCGGTTTAAAAAAACAGGATCTGATTTTCAAAATTCTCAAGAAACGCATCACCGATAATGGGATGATGGTGGGCGAAGGCGTTCTGGAAATTCTCCCCGACGGCTTCGGCTTTTTGCGGTCGCCGGAATACAACTATATTCCCTGTCCCGACGACATTTACGTATCCCCATCCCAGATTCGCCCATTTGGCCAGCGGAATGGCAACATTATCACCGGCCAGATTCGTCCGCCCAAGGAATCGGAACGCTATTTCGCTCTGTTGCGGGTGGAAGCGATTAACTTTGAAGACCCCAATATGCTCACCGAAAAGGTGAACTTTGAAGACTTGACTCCCCTGCACCCCAATAAGCGGTTCTTCCTGGAAACGACGCCGGAGGAAATCAACATGCGTATTGTTGATATTGTCACACCCATCGGCAAAGGCCAGCGCATGCTGATTGTCGCACCGCCGCGAACCGGCAAAACCGTGCTCCTTCAGAAAATCGCCAATGCCATCAGCACCAATCATCCGGAAGTCTATCTGATTATTCTGCTGATAGATGAACGGCCTGAAGAAGTCACTGAAATGCAGCGGGCCACCAAGGCGGAAGTGGTCAGCTCCACATTTGATGAACCGGCCAGCCGCCATGTCAGCGTGGCGGAAACCGTTATTGAAAAAGCCAAGCGCCTGGTCGAATATGGCCGTGATGTGGTCATTCTGCTGGACTCCATCACCCGTCTGGCCCGGGCGTACAACACGGAAGTGCCGCATTCGGGTAAAATACTGACCGGCGGTGTGGATGCCAACGCGCTCCAGAAGCCCAAACGCTTTTTCGGTGCCGCCCGTAATATTGAAGAAGGCGGTTCGCTGACCATTATCGGCACGGCTCTGGTGGACACCGGCTCGAAAATGGATGAAGTGATCTTTGAAGAATTTAAGGGTACCGGCAACAGCGAACTGCATCTGGACCGTCGCCTGGTCGAAAGACGCACGTATCCGGCCATCAATATCGCGGCCAGCGGAACCCGTAAAGAGGAACTGCTTCTGGATAAACGCGAACTGGAACTGATCTACCGTTTGCGGAAAGTGCTTTCCGATATGAATGCGATTGAAGCGGTGGAACTGCTCAAGAACCGCCTGGAGAAAAAAGGCACCAACCGCGAATTTCTGCTTACGATGAATCTGGATTAATCGCCTTGCGGAATCGACCGCGCGGCAAAAGGGTTTTGAGGTAATCGGGGAATTATGAAGCGGCTGGCAAAAGCGGCTAGTTTGTGATGATGACCAAAGCGAACACCCAATTGCCGCCTGTCTACCGTGCCGCACCCGGTCGCGTCGGCAACTCCGTTGTGCTTTGGCTGCAGCCTGGACCGGAACACTATTTTGTGGCCATGCTGGACAAACTCAACGCCATGCAGGCCTCGCTCCGCTTTCACGCGCTTTATCTGCGCGATCAAAATCCTAATGCCGCACCTCAGCTTGTGCTTAAAAATTCGCCCGCCACTTTTGTCGGTCGGCGGAGAATGTCAAATGGAACCGCCGCCCGGCCCGTGCTGGAGGCAATTAAGTTTGATGCCGCCATTATTGGTGGATACAACACCGCCTTCCGCCGCGCGGCAATTCGCTATTGCATAAGCCATGGTCTGCCCGTGGTCATGTTCGCCGACAGCAATTTGCGGTCCGACCGCGGAACCGCAATCAAAACAAGACTTAGACGACTTGTCAAACATCTTTACCTGCGGCGACTCTGTCGGTCTCTGGATGCGATTGTGCCATGCAATCGGCTGGGGGTTGCCTATTGGCGCTATTACGGGGCACAACCGCAACAGATTCACAGAAGTACCTATTTCTGCAGCCTGCCGGATCTTGCCGCTGCGGAACTTACCAGTCGCGCCGGCGTACTGGAACGCTATCACCTCCCCGTCAGTGCCCGCCTGCTGTTTACCGCCGCGCGGCTGGTGTCGGTGAAGGCGTTGCATCTGATGATTCAGGCGTTTGCCGAGGCTAAGCTCGCAGACAAGGGGTGGACCTGGTTGGTCGCCGGCGCAGGACCCTTGCGCGATAAATTAACCGCCGCCGCCAGACGGACGGCCGGAGACGGCATACGCTTTCTGGGCATTGTGCCGCCCGACGACGTCAAAGCTTTGGCGCGGCACAGTGACATCTTCGTTCTGCCATCCACCTATGAGCCGCACGGAATTGTCGTCCCCGAAGCCCTGGCTGTGGGAACTCCGGTGATTGCATCCGATGTGTGCGGTGCCGCCCATGACCTGGTCATCGAAGGAAAGACCGGCTGGATTTTCCAAAACGGTTCCGCACAAAGCCTTCGGGAAAAACTGGTTGTCGCAACCGGCAATCCGGAAGGATTGGCTGCGATGCGGCCGGCGTGCCGCGCCCATTTTCTCGCCTGGTACGAACGCTTTGGTCCGGAGCATGTTTTCCCCAAGCTTCTCCATCAACTTCTGGACCGATAGCCTCCCGACATACAGTCAGCCCCACGGCCCGGGGTTCCATTTGGGGTGCGGCCATCTTGGCCGCCGAGCATTGCTGTCAGGCGAGATGCCCGCCCCAACCTGTTCTTCCGCTTTAACAATCGCACCGTAACCATATGCGTTGGTCCCGGGAGGTCGATGGCAAAAGCCAGAGTGTGTTCTTGCACAGGCACTATTTCGCCGTTAAGCGGACAAACAGTCGGCCGCTGGCATCGGCCGGTAAAGCCACACCGCGCCGCCGGACATCCGGCACAGGAACGGCGCGCCGAATGCCCGGTACAAACATTCGGGACAGGCGGATATGAAAAATGCCGGTGGTGGGGCTAAAAGTTTCAGAAAACACGCGGCACATTCTGGTCGCCAGAACTTTTGGTTTGCTTTTGGCATATCCGCTGATGGTCACACTGGTTTCCCGCGGAGCGGTTTTTATCATAATATCCATCGCTTTCCTGCCGGAATGAACCATCGCGATGCGCTGTTTACCCATGGATGTAAATAAAGACGTATCGCCAAGCAGTGCTATTCCACAGGGTAGTACCCGCGATTCAACATAATATTTCCATCCCCACGGCTTTAGTCGACCGCGAAGCTGACCGCCGCCGGCGGCCAAATGCCCCGTCCGCCTGAACCAGTTGTACACAAAAACCGGTCCGGCACCCGGCAGGTGAACCAAATATGCGGCACCATCCGATTTTCGCCGATACACAAACAGATAATCAACCCTGTCGCCGGCATCGGAATAGGTGGATGCAACCAGCGGGAAGTGTTTGCCCGCGGCATCGGCCAGAATGGTCTGGTCGGTCACCACCAGCGGCTCATCCGGTTTGACGATCCGGCCATCGGGCAGTGCGGCCCGGAGCACGTTTTTTACGGAGGCCTT
>JAJZEY010000499.1 GCA_021805585.1 Planctomycetota bacterium | reverse complement strand
ATGTGAATTCCGTACTTTTGCGACTCCTTGGTGGCAAGTCGCTGGATGGGCCGCAGCGGCTGGAAATGCTGGCCCGCGCCTATACGATCCCCTGGTGCGCAGCCTATAAGAACCCACGCGTGATTGCACGAATTATCCGCGATATAGATGCCCTGGCACGCGGACACGGCCAACACAATGAGGCGAATATTTCCTGGCGGCTCTACGGGCCGATTGGGCGGGCGATTATGCTGTTAAAAAAACAATTATCGCCATATCTGGATAAAACGATCCAACTGGTTGACGGACAACGCCTGCCGAGGCGCATCGCCTGGGCAAAACTTCTTGCCCGGACCATTGCCTACGAACAGACCCATCAGCGGTTTTATACCAATCAGGTCATGATCGTGAATTACAACATATACACGGCCAATCGCGGGCTGGAAATTCTGGAACCATCCGCGGCCATGCCTGAAAAAAAGGCTTTGTGGTATCTGTATGAGGCGATCGGGCTTGTGCGGTTCCGCGGAAACAAGCTTGCCCACGGGTGGCAATGGCCTTTCGGGCACCATTATTTTCTGGTGACAAAGGCCGGGCTTTCGCGCGAACTTGGCTATGTGGCCAGCTATGGAGAAACCATTACGCATTTTCTGTGGCAGATGTCCGAAGCCACCGGCGGAAATTCAAAAATTAACGCACAATTAATTAGAATGATTAAGGCCCGCGGCTATTTCATGCAGCCGGGCGCGGACCATAATGGCTATCGGGCCATGCGGCTGGAGGGAGTAATCGGCTGGCGGCACAACCTGTACCCCGAGGAAGTCTGCTATGGGGACCGCAATATTCAGGGCTTTGCACTGGAATGTGCGGCGCTGCCTGAAATGAAATCACGTGCCATCATCGGTTATGCCCAACAGTGCCTGGAAGACCATCAGTTTTTTCAATCCATCGTTCCGATGCTCAATTCGTCCGGCAGTGCCATGATAAAATCCCTCCTGCAAATTCCGCGGCAGTATGCCGCGGTTATTAAATTGCCGATCACCGGAGTGCGTCTGCCCATGACGCCGGGACAGCGGAATTTCGCCTGGGCCGATCCGCAGGACGGAGTTGTGGCTGTTAAACGCGGCCATCTGCGGCTGTATGCATCGCTTTACTATCGTGCGTATTCGGGTATCAATTCCCTGGCTCGGATCCACTTCACCACGCCCACGGTGGATCGCCTGGTGCGCTGCCACGAACAGGTCAAATTCATACCCAGCGGCCAGGTGTATATTCGCCCGGATGATATAGATCAATTGCAGTTTCATGGTTTTATTCCGCCCGGCAACAGAATTCATGAAGCCTACGCCGGCGGCAAAATGCCCATCCCGGTTCTGCCGCACGGGTATATTAAAACCGCGGGTCATTTTGGAATGTTTGGGCGTGGCCACTATGGTCCTTACCTGGGGCGGGCCGGATTGTATGTGTTGCGCTACGGCCCATGGATTATTGGCATGAATTGTTCGCGTCATCATAGTTGGACCTTCACCCCGCGGAAGGGATACGGCCTGCCCGCGCGTGACCTTGTTTCCGGAAAAATAATGAAACTGGACCAGAGGTTAAAACTTCCGCCGCGCCGCACGGTTATCTTTCTATTGGACAAACGTCACATTCCATGACACCAATGTGATCATGATCCCCTTGTATGATTTGCAAGTTTCGGCTGCAAAATCGCTTTTTATCCGGGGCATTTTACGCCGCGCCGGTCGCCGCCAGCCGTGGCAAGGGGCGGTATCGGGCTTGTGTTCAAATCCGGCGGCCTCTAAACTCTCAACAAAATCGACCGGCGGTGCTGACGGTTAAAATTGAAGGGTCTTCATGCTTTCATTCTATGACTATCTGGCCATCGCTATTTATTTCAGCCTAATTCTGGCCGCCGGCATTTTGCTTCGGCTGCAAAGCAAGAACACGTCTGATTATTTTCGCGCCGCGGGTGTTATTCCCTGGTGGATTACCGGTGCGGCCCTGTTTATGAATTTCAGCGCCTGGACTTTTACGGGCGCCGCCGGAGAGGTTTTCACCCAGGGCACGTGGGTGCTGGCATTGTATTTTTCCAATAGTCTGGCCTTTACCACACTGCTGTTTCTAAGCGCTCGCCGCTTCCGTCGATTGCGTGCCATTACGTGGATGGAAGCCGTAAACCAGCGTTTTGGCCGCGGAACCCAGCAGTTCTATACATGGGTGAAAATACCACTGCTGCTGGCCATGGGTGGCATTGTGCTTTTCGCGGTCGCGGTTTTCATGTCATCCATTTTTCATGTATCCATTGCCGCCACGCTGATTACCTGCGGCGTATTGGTGACTCTGGTTTCGTACTTTGGCGGTGCCTGGGCGGTGGCGGTTAACGATTTTATTCAAATGATTCTGGTATTGTGCATCACAACCGTGGCGGCATTTCTGGCCGTGCACCAACCGGCGGTGGGGGGAATTGCCGGCCTGATTCACAAAGTTCCAGCCCGTTATTTTTCCTGGACTTCCCAGGCCCCGCTGGGATTCATCGTCAGTTGGGTCATCGCCATGACGCTGTTGAATATTGTGACCGCCAACAGCGTGGAAAATTCGCAAAAATTTCTGATGTTGCGTTCCGACCGCACCGCCCGGCGAATGGTCCTGATTCCGATTATCGGGATGCTGATTGCACCGGTCATCTGGATTATTCCATCACTTAGTGCCGTGGCCACGCACATGAACCTGCACGCGGAGTTTCCACATTTGCAGCATCCTTCGGAAGGGGCTTATGTGGCTGTTTGCCTTGCCACCATGCCGCACGGCATGATTGGCCTTCTGGTGAGCACTATTTTTGCGGCCACTATTACCAATCTTGATGCCGTGCTGAATCAGGGTGTGGGCGTGGTGGTGCGGAATTTTTATCTGCCCATCATGAATCCCAATGCGGATGAAAAGAAGCTCTTGCGCATCAGCAAAAGGCTTACACTGGTCTTTGGCGCGATTCTTATTGCCGTTGGAATTATAATCAGCTATTGCAAACTTATGGCGCTTTTCAACCTGACTAATTTGGTGGCCGGTCTGTTCATTCTGCCGCTTTCAATACCCATGGCGCTGGGTTTTATGTATCTGCGTACGCCGGGCTGGTCCGGCTGGAGTACCGCCGCGGTGGGACTGGTCACATCCGTCGGCATTTATCTGGCAAGGCATCAAATCTTGAATGCCATGTTTCCCCTGGGCTTAAGCCACGCGGAAAAGGGGGATGCCACTTTTTTTCTGCCGATATTCGCCATGGTGGTTGTGTCTTCAACCTGGTTTTTCACAACCGGTCTGTTTTATAAGAAATCAGACGCAGTCCAGCGCCAATCCATCGAAGAACTTTCGCACAATCTGGCTACGCCGGTTACCGAAGACAAACAGAACACCGCAAGTCACTCCGGGCCGCTGTTTCGCGTACTTGGTGCGCTGGCTACCTGCTATGGCGTGGTGATCGGCCTGTTTGTGCTGATTCCCAATTCACCGGCGGGCAGGCTCTCTTTCGCGTTCTGCGCCGCGGTTATGCTGATCATCGGTTTTCTTCTGCTGCGGGCCGCGAAGATTGGCAGTGGTGCCGGGGATGGGACTGGGAGTCGGGCGTCTCGCCTGACATAATACACAGCTATCGGGTTCCGGCAATAAATCGCCGACAGTGCGCAGCCGCGTGGATACGGCGCGATAACTGCCAAAGCGTTCACTAAAATGCGTCAGCAAGGCCCACGTGCGGTCTATCGGCGGCATCCGCCCACAGTCGGCCGGCAGAGGCTATATTAAATTTCCCGGTCTACCGCGGCGGCCAGCTTTTTCAGCGTGCCATACATGGTTTTTAAGGTTGCCGGGGTAATGGATTGTGCGCCGTCCGTCAGCGCGTGTTCCGGGTCGTTGTGGCATTCAATAATCAGGCCGTCCGCCCCACAGGCGACCGCCGCCTTGCACATATCCGGCACAAGATGCGCATGCCCGGTTCCCTGGGATGGATCAACCAGAATCGGCAGGTGGCTGATGCGGTGAACCTCCGGCACGGTGGCCAGGGGAAGGGTATTGCGGCAATGCGTTTCAAATGTGCGGATGCCCCGTTCGCACAAAATAACCTGGCTGTTTCCGCGGGACATGATGTATTCCGCCGCCAGCATGAATTCCTCCAGCGTGGCCGCAATGCCGCGCTTCAGCAGCACCGGCTTGCGCTGTTCACCCACCGCCCAAAGCAGATTGAAGTTCTGCATATTTCGCGCGCCAACCTGCAGCACGTCCGCATATCGGCAGACCAGATCCACCTGATCGATGGACATGACTTCCGTTACCACCGCAAGACCGGTCTGTTCGCGGGCTTCGGCCAGAATTTCCAGACCTTTTTCGCCCATGCCTTGAAATGCGTACGGGCTGGTGCGCGGCTTAAATGCGCCACCCCGCAGGCCGGTGGCACCGGCTTCTTTTACCATGTGTGCTATTTCCAGCAGCTTCACCCGGTCTTCCACCGAACAGGGGCCGGCAATAAGGGCCAGCTTTTTTCCGCCGGCCGATCCGCCCAGCCGCCCGCCCAGCGGGACAACCGAGCGTTCCTTTTTCACCTCACGGGAGGCCATTTTATAGGGTGCCAGAACCGGCATAACCTTTTCCACTCCGCCGGCATTTTCCAGTTTGTCTTTGTCCTTGGCGCGGTCGTCTCCAAGCACCGCCACGACGGTTCGTTCCGTACCGACAATGACATGTTCACGCAGGCCCATTTCCCGCACCAGTTCCACGACGTGCTGTACCTGTCCGTCCGTCGCACCCTGCTCCATTACGATAATCATTGTTGCTTCCTTTCCGTTTGCAAGTTCTTGTCTTTTTCGATTTTATCCGACCGACGCGGTCAGCATCGCCAAAGCAACCGCCGGGCCCGTAATTCGTCAAGCTGTTGTTCTATTTTGCGCGCCAGCCCAAGGGCGTTGGCCGCCAGCCGCACACTTTGCCGCACGTGCATGGTAAGAGTCGTTTGCATATTGGAATCCTGTCTAAAAACAAATAAAGCCCGTCTTTCGGCGGGCTTGAGGATGATAAAGAAACTCTGAAAAACAATCTCAAGTCCGCCGACGCCAGCCGGTGGTAAAATACATGCTTCCAAACCAGAAGTCCGGTCTGGACAGTTGAAAGGAATTAAAGGATTCCGTATTCATAATGCGGACTATGGCTGAAAATTCACGAAAAGTCAACCGATTTTACTCCTTGGGCGGCCGGTTTTTGTATCCGGCGGACTATGCGTTCCGGGGATGCCTGGAGTATACTAGGTCGTGGAGTAAATCGGAATGACTGTCTTGCAGAATAAATCACTTAACATTGTGGATATAGCGCGGCATCCACCAACCACTGATAATCCCGACCTGATAACATCGGTCGCCGCCTTGGCGGCTGCGTTGCCCGGTATCAGCGCCCCGCGCCTCGCTGAAATGGAAGAGGTAGCCCGAAAATTTACCTTCCGCCTGCCGCGGTTTTATGTGGAAAATATTCTCACCAATCAGCCCGACGATCCGCTTTGGGACCTGGTGCTGCCCAACAGCGGTGAATTGTATGATACAGGGACCGAACGCTGGGATTCGTTTCAGCTTGCGGAAAAAGTTGTGGACCATCCACGATGGATTCAGAAATACCGCTACGAAAGCCTGCTGCGCGTGACTGATTTTTGCAGCGGGCTGTGCCGTTACTGCTATCTTAAGAACCGCGATGTGACGCCGGGCACCATCACCCATGCCGAAATTGACGCCATGTTCGACCAGGCGGAAATATCGCCTCGGCTGGCCGAACTGCGTGAAATTATTCTAAGCGGCGGTGACCCGCTGGCGGTGGGGGCCGGTGTGATTGCCCATCTGGCCCAACGCGTGCGGCGGCTGAATCAGCGGGTTTCCAGACGTATTACTGTTTGTATTCACACGCGTGAGCCGGTCTGGTATCCGCACAGAATCATGCGCAACCTGGCACTTGGGCGGGCGATTGCCGACCTTGCGCCGAGTTCCTATATTCTGCATGTGGTGCATCCCCGCGAAGTAACGCCTGCGCTGCTGGAAACCCTGGATATTCTTGTTCGGCTGACACCGTCGCGTCCACCTCTCATGATGACGCAGCATCCGCTTTTCCGTGGGATTAATAGCGATGCCGCCATTATTACCCAAATGTATGATTTGCTGGATGGCGGACCGGTTACCGTTAAACCCTACTATCTTATTCATCCGTTCCCCGATGGTACTCTGCCGCAGCATCGCCTGACATTGCCTGAAAGCCAATTCATTCTGCGGGCTTTAGCTTCCGCCCCCGGCACCCGTGTGCCGCTGCTTACCATTCCCACGCCCATGGGTAAATGCGTGCTTGGACCTTACGAAGAACTGGTGGACCGCGGCGGTTATTATCTGCTGCATACCAAGGACGGCGTTCCCGTGCATTACAGCCTGGGCGAACGCTACAACCCGGCGGAAAGCCGGGCGGCCATACCGGTTATGTCGGCCGCGGCAGCTGGCGCAAGTTGAACCGATTTCCCGCGGTTTACGGCCAGGGGACTGGCCCCGCCCGCATAACCCGCCTATATTCTTAGCCGGTTGATTGGATTTTGGCGTTCAGGATGCGTGCGTGGAACCAACAAAAAAAAGACTGACCCAGCGATGGTGGAACTGGGAAGATATTCTGCTGATTCTGCTTCTGGCGTGCACCCTTTATTTTCCGGGTATTGGCCGCATCCCGCTGTTTGACCGTGACGAACCGCGTTTCGCCCAGGCCGCTCGGGAAATGCTTAACAGCGGAAATTTCATTGTGCCGCGGTTTGATGGTGTCCTGCGGCCGGACAAACCGCCGGTCATCTACTGGCTTATGGACATCAGCTATAAAATATTCGGCATCAATACCATG
>JAJZEY010000225.1 GCA_021805585.1 Planctomycetota bacterium | reverse complement strand
TGAAAATTGAAGTTTAAATCTGCCGCCTGAAAATTTGGCAGACACTTTTCGGACTTCGCGGCGCGCCTGAGGCAGGCGATCCGGTGTAACGGAACAAAACCGCGGATTTCGCCGATAACGCGGATACGAATTATTTGCGATCGCGCACGGCGAAGCGAACGGCGGCGGTAAATATCAGGACCAGGCTCACCAAAGCCAGCACGCCGGTCCAGGCCTGATGCCTCCAGGACAGTTCGGCGGATTGCGAGTATTGCCAGATTTTAAGCGTCAGCGATGGGTAGGGCTGATTGGGGTCATACACGGCCTGATCATTTCCCAATGCGGTAAAAAGCAGCGGCGCGGTTTCACCCGCCACGCGGGCAATCGCCAGCATTATGCCGGTGGCGATACCGGCTTTGGCCGCCGGCAGAATAACCATCATTAAGGTCTGCGCCTGTGAAGCCCCAAGCCCGGCGGAGGCCTCCCGATGGGGATGGGGCACAAGGCGCAGCATTTCCTCGGTGGCGCGGGCAATAATCGGCACCATGATAAACGCCAGCGCCAGCGCCCCGGACCAGCCGGACTGATGGTGCATGGGCACCACCACAAGCTGCCAGGCAATAACCCCAAGCAGAATCGTTGGCGTGCCCGCCAGCAGATCAATCACCAGGCGGGCCGCATGGGTGAACAAACTTTTCCCGGCGTATTCCGCCAGGTAAATTCCGCACAACATGCCCAGCGGAACGCCCAGCAGACTGGCCAGCAAAACCAGAATCACCGTCCCGATAATGCAGTTGCGCATTCCCTCCGGCGATTGCAGCGGCAGATTGGTAAAAAACGCCGGCGTCATATATTCGATTCCGCGAATGCCTATATACGACAATACCACAAACAGCACCGCCAGCGCCAGCCCCGTGGCAATGACACAAAGCGCCGCCACGCCCCGGCTTATCCAGCGACGCCCCGGCCGGCGGCCCGTGAAAGGATTGCTCAAGTCCGTACCGGTTAGTGTCTGATTCATGGGCGATAATCCTGATATTCAAATACATTTTTAGTGGGCACTTTTGCCGCCGCTGATTCGCGACAACAGCAGCCTTGCCGCGACATTGGTCAGCAGGGAGCTGACCATTAAAACCAATGCGACATAAAACATGGCGCTTAAATAAATCGGATGGTCGGCTTCCATAAATTCATTGGCCAGCACGCCGGACATGGATTGCCCACCCGCAAAAAGACTGGCGCTGATCGAATCGGTATTTCCAATGACCATAATAACCGCCATGGTTTCGCCGATCGCGCGGGCCATGCCCAGCATGACGGCACCGAAAATTCCAGCCCTGCAATAGCCCAGGGCCAGACGCGTGGTTTGCCACCAGGTCGCGCCCAGGCCATAGGCCCCCTGTTCAAGTTCCGCAGGAAACTGCTGGAGAACATCACGCGTAATGGCGGTAATAATGGGCAGAACCATAATGGTCAGAATCAGTCCCCCGGCAAGAAAATCACTACCTGAAGGGCCTCCGCGAACCAGATTGGCCGGAAAAAATTCGACTCGTCCGCTCGGATATTTGCCCACGGGAAACAGTTTAATATGTCTTAAGACCGTGTAAATGGCCGGCTCCAGGTAATTTTGCAGCCACGGGGACATCACAAAACAGCCCCACAACCCATACGCAATGCTGGGAATTGCGGCCAGAAGTTCCACCAGAAACGACACCGGCCCGGCCAGCCACCGGGGTGAAAGTCTGGTTATAAAAATAGCCACGCCAAGGCTTAAAGGCACGCCGAAAACCAGTGCCAGCAGCGTGGTAATTCCGGTGCCGTACATAAACGCCAGCACGCCGTATTGGTCGCGTCCGGGTACCGGGTTCCATGCCTGTGTGGTGAAAAAATGCCAGCCGATTCGGCCCAGTGCCAGCCACGAGCCATGAATAAGGACGGCGAAAACCGTCAGCAGTATGGCCATGGTCAGCAGCACGCCGCCCAGCGCCAGGCCATAAACAGCCCGATCCAGCCATTTCCGCCAGCCGTTCTGGGGCGCATATGTAAAAGTCCGCTCAGATGGTTCCGAGCCTGGTGTTCCGGTTATTTCAATTCTGGCCACGCGGATTCCTTTGCGAAACCGACTCCACCAGGTTTGCCCCGGCGGTGCAATAAACGAAAGGAGTCCCCGGCCTTATTCTGGCTCCGGGGACTCCCATGATTTCTAATACTGCGGACAGGACACTTGCGACACTGGCGATGCGATTCGATCAGCCAGTCAACCGCGGTTAACCTGAACGATCAGTCGATGGCCTGACCCTTCCAGGTAACTTTGCCCAGTTCGGCCAGCACTTTGCGACGCATTTTTCCGCCAAGCTTGATGTATTGCATGCTCTTGGCATATTTCTGACCCTTGGTCAGAACCCAGTGAATAAATTCCACGGTGGCCTTGGCTTTGGCTTTGCTCATGTAGCCCAGGTCACGGTCGATAATCAGATAGGTGAATCCGGAAATCGGATACGCCTTTTTGCCGGTCGGATTAATGATCGGCAGACGGAAGTCCGCGGGTAAATTGGCCACAACGGCCTTCTGTGCGGCAATGACCGAGGGGATGGAAGGACGAATTTTGTATCCTTCACGATTAATCAGGGTCGCGGTCGGGAAATGACCGATTATGGCGTAGGCATATTCCAGATAGCCCAAGCCGCCGACGGTCTTTTCGATAAGCGCCGCAACGCCCGGATTGCCTTTGCCGCCACGGCCGACCGGCCACTGGACGGATGTGGACTGACCAACCTTGGTATTCCAGCCCTTGCTGACTTTGCACAGATAACCGGTGAAGATATAGGTGGTGCCGGAACCATCTGAACGATGGGCGACAAGAATATGCAGGTCCGGAAGTTTGACGCCCGGATTAAGCTTGGCGATTTCCGGTGAATTCCAGCGGGTCACTTTGCCCAGGTAAATGTCGGCAATCAGTTTGCCATTCATTACCAGTGGTTTGTGGATCATCGGAAGGTTGTAGCTCATCACTTCCGGACCCGCAACTTCCGGCAGATGCAGGACATGGCCACCGGCCGAGCTGATCTGGGAATGGGTCATAGCGGCGTCTGAACCGCAGAAATTAATGGTTTTGTTGATCAGGCCGTTGATGCCGCCGCCCGAACCGATGGGCTGATAATCCACCTTAATGTTCGGATGCGAAGCCATGAACGCGGGGATCCACTTTTTCAGCATGATCGGCGCGACAAACGTCGAACCGGCACCCTGAATTTCCACCGCGCGGGCCGTGGAGGCCATGCCTACCCCGACCAGGGCCGCAAGCGTTGCGGCCAGTAAACCACTACGAAGTTTTTGGAACATAACAATGTCCTTTGCAATAATTCACCCGCGCCAGCCGGAACACCCCGAACTGGCCGAAAGGCGACACTCATTCTTACCAACTATTGCACCACAGCCGCGCTAAGCGGATATTAAGCGGCTGATAATCTTTGATTCAGACTGCAATGCTGCAATCGCGAGTATTTGTGCGTAAAAAGGGGCGGATGGAACATTTTCTTTGAAGGTGAAAAGCCCGGCGGCTTCCCTATGGATACCTGACCGGCGGGGCCGGTGGAATCGGACTAAAGGGGCTCCGGACTTTGGTCTACGAATGCTTCAAATACCAACAGCCTGGATCGCCGCCCGTGCGGGCGCGATCTTTTGCCGGCGGGCTGGATATGGATTTCTGGCCGCCTTGGCCTGATAAAGTGCACGATCAGCGCGGGCGATAATTTGATCTATCGAACGGTCGTGGCGTTCGGTACAGGCGATGCCGATGCTTGCCGTCGGCTGGAAATCAGGACATATGCCCACCGCAGCCGCGGCAAATTCGGCGCAAATACAATCGGTTATCGCAACCGCCTGTGCCCGGTCAATATCCGGCAGAATAACGGCGAATTCGTCGCCGCCAATTCGCCCGATGGAATCCCCGCTGCGCAGCTGCGTTTCCACCGCCCGCGCAAGGCATTGCAGCAGAGAGTCTCCCGTGCTGTGGCCAAAGGTGTCATTGAAATGCTTGAGATAATCCATATCCATCAGAATAAGGACGCTGGGGGCGGTGCCCTGACCCCGCCGCAGTGTCCGCCAGAGCGCCGCGCGAAAACCGCGGCGGTTAAGCACCTGCGTCAGCTCATCGCAACAGGCGTCATGAAGCAGAACGCCGCGCATCCGTTCGGCGCTCATCAGAATCAGAGCTAAATTCCAGACCAGTGCGACCATCACCAATGGCAGCAGCAAAACGCCAAGAGGACCATTTGGCCGCATCAGCTGATGCCAATGCAATACCGCCGCGCCCCAAACACCCCGAAATCCGATCATCACGGCAATACCGATCGCCAACATGCCGGCTAACCGTGCCGATAACAACCCCTTATTTCGGCCGGCGCTAAGCAACATCCATGCGATGGCCAGAGCCATTGCGTCCAGCACAGCGGATACCAGCAAAACCCGCCCGGCAATATGAGCGCTAAGCGGCCGGGCAAACGCCAGCAACAAAAAAACCGCGGCTGCCGCACCCGCTGGGAGCGACATTTGCGAACGCAGACCGGTAAAACGGCGGCACCCGTTCCAACAGAACCCCCACGCCATTACCACCAGCGTATTTGCGGCGGGTACGGCCAGTGCAGCGGGTATGCGGCCATAAAGTGAAAATAGAATCACCGCCGCGGCTGCCGACATATCGCCCAGTCCCCAGTTCAGAAACCAGGTATCGCGACGGCGGACGGCGTAACATGTGAAATGGACAATACCAAGGATAGCAAGAATCAGCGTAAGAACGAGAAAAATGGTGCGTGGATCAATGGCCATCCGGCGGCTTCCTGTTGTGTTCACAGACCGGGCCTTTGTTCCTGCGGGCCGCGCCCGGCGCGGCAATTCAAGCAGACAACAGCCAACGACTGATTTATCGGCAAATTCACGGGTGCAAGCCAGATTTTTAATTAAATCGACCGGTTTATTGCGGGAAATCATCAGATCACCGCCATCGGCGGCAGTCCGACCGATAAAAAGCAAACGTGCGGCGAAAAGACAACTTCGGACGCAAAAGGGATTCGCGTTCCCGGTCATTTTGTGATGCCGGCGCGTACACGAAAGTCCACGCTGGGCGAAATCAGCCGAATTGGCCGGTCACATAAGCCAGCGTCTGCTGGTGATCCGGCTTGTGGAACAATTTATCGGTCGGACCGGATTCGATCAGTCGTCCCATGTAAAAGAACGCGGTCTGGTGGGCCACCCGAACCGCCTGGTGCATATTGTGCGTCACAATCACAATCGTAATGGATTTGCTTAATTCATTAATCAGCGATTCAATGGTTTTTGTGGCAATGGGATCCAGGGCCGAGCACGGTTCATCCATCAGAAGCACATCCGGATCCGCGGCAATGGCACGGGCAATACAGAGCCGCTGCTGCTGGCCGCCGGACAGGGAAAGGGCCGATGCGTGCAGGCGGTCTTTTACTTCATCCCACAAACCGGCGGACCGCAGGGATTTTTCAACTTTCCGTCCGATGACGGCTTTTCCACGAACGCCATGTATCCGCAGCGGATAAGCCACATTTTCAAAAATGCTTTTGGGAAACGGATTGGGCTTTTGAAATACCATGCCGGTCCGCTTGCGCAGTTCCATGACATCGGTTCGGCGATCGTAAATATCGGCTCCATGAATTTTAATACTGCCGCGCACCTGACAATTCCGAACCAGGTCGTTCATGCGGTTGAAACATCGCAATATGGTGGATTTTCCACAACCTGACGGGCCGATAAACGCCGTCACTTCGCCATGGTTGATGTTCAGGCACAGGTCATGCACCGCGTGCCCCTTGCCATAATGCACGTTCAGGTTTTCCACCTGAATGGCGGCACGCGCGACTTGCCCGCCGGCACCGGGCGGGCTGGAAGCCGCTGCGCCGACATGCCGATGACTGATGAAACGTGAATCCGATGTAACGGGCGGCGTCATAAGGTGTTCCTCCGGTTGCTCTTTCTTTCGCTCCCCAAAAACAGGGTCGGCCGGGTGCCGGGGTAACTTTCACCCGGCATGGCGTAAGGCCCCTCAAACGGCCCATCGCCAGTTCGCTTCAAGTATGACGCGCCAAAACAAAGAGGCAAGCATTTTCGCCTGAAAAGCCAGGGCTTAGCGCAACATTATCCAGTCGTTTCCCATTCCTTAGCGCCCGGCTAACATTTCAGCCGCGGCCGGGTCGGATGGAATCCGCACGGGGACTGATAGGTCAGCAGTGGCCCTGTTGGAGCACTCCGCGTGAATCCGCAGGTGACGGAACGGTTTATGGCCTTAATGTCATTCCCTGCAAGCCTCCAATCGGGACCTTGCGCGTAAATCAGGAAGGAACGGCCCACTAGACCCCGGCCATCGGGTCGGCTAATTTTGCCGGCAACTGATTAACGGCCTAATGCGCTTCAATTAGCTTTTATCGGCGTTTGCCGGCGGCCCGCAACCGATTGTACCCGAAGGAAAAGCACACAAGCCATTTATCATGCCACAAGCTATAATGTTTTGCATAAGACGCCGCCGCAATCGGGGGCGGCAACATTTTAGGAAAGGAACCTGCCATGGCTGCTTCAAAATCGTATTCCCCCACCCAAGCGCTTGACGCCGTGGGCCAGAGTGTCTGGCTGGACAACATTACCCGGGGCATGTTGACCAGCGGCACGCTGAAACGCTATATCAAAGATTTAAATGTCACGGGTTTAACGTCCAATCCCACCATTTTCGACCACGCCATCGGCAAGACCAATTTTTACGACCAGGCGATTGCCCGCCGCGGCAACGCCGCCTCGACGCCGGAATCGATTTTTTTTGAACTGGCCATAGAAGACCTGCAAAATGCCGCCGACCTGTTCCGCCCGGTCTCTGATGCAACCGATGGCCA
>JAJZEY010000025.1 GCA_021805585.1 Planctomycetota bacterium | reverse complement strand
TTGTTTCTGCCTGCCTGTTCCCTAACCTTGAATTTGATCAAACGGCTCTGGAAGTTCGTCAAAAAAACAACGATCAACTCGCGCCACTACCCGAACTTCAAAGAATTCCAGGCCGCCATAGACCAATGTCTTGACCAGGTACCCACACTCCATCGTCCAGAAATTAATACGCTGATGAACTTGTCTTTTCAGACTTTTGAAAACGTTTCAATTCTCAATGCGTGAAGTATACAAGTCATTCTCCTTTCTGTGACGCCGGAGAAGCGGGCCGGCGTTGCTGCCGCAACGCAGAGCAGGAGGTAGGTGAGCAGTAGAAAAAGGATAGGATAAAAGTGTGTCTGTCGCCGAAACATTGCCACACATCCTGCGGTCTACTTTCAACTCTCTCTTTTCATCGTAGGAAAACACAACGCCAAATCAGTGCAGCCCCAGTTGTCTGGATGGCGGGCCAAAATGGGGGGCGGGCGTCTCGCCAGACAAATGGGACGGTCGCGATGTTCGCCCGCTAATGACATTGGCAGGCCGCGACGCCTGATGGGTACAACACACACAAAAAACACCGGCGAATCGCAGCTTGGCGATTTTTCTGATAAAAACGGGCAGACCCGCCGCGGCGGTTTGACCGAGGTGATGCGGACTTCCCCGGCGAAAACGGTAGAATGGCATGCCTGATCAACAGGTGTTCGGAGAGGATTTTAAAAAAAGGGGAATGCCCATATGACCAGACGAAGAGATGTGCTTTCACGCCGCGGATTTGTTCAGGCGGCGGTGGGTGGGATGGCGCTGACGCTGGCCAGGGGTGCCACGGCCCGGTCCAATGCCTCCATTGGTGCGGCACAAAGCGGTGGAAAATCCTTCTGGCCGCCGATCACCAGCCAATGCCGGCCCTGGTGTTACAACTGGTGGATGGGATCGGCGGTGAATGCGGCTGATATGTCCCGTGAACTGGCTCGCTATAAGGCTGCGGGGCTTGGTGGCGTGCATATTATTCCAATTTATGGTGCCCGCGGCTGGGAAAAAGAATATCTTCCCTATTTAAACAAACAATGGATGGACATGCTTCACTATGACCTGGCCGAGGCGCATCGCCTGGGCATGGGCGTGGATATGACCACCGGCACGGGCTGGAATTTTGGCGGACCGGATATAGCCGGCGATAACGCCAGCCTTTACGCCCGGCCGATTGTGTTAACCGCGCCGCGGTCGCCGGAGGCCCGCTGGGTGGCGCGCCTGCCCCGCGGTCGCGTGGTGTATGCGCGGGCCTTTGCAGATGACGGCCGGCAGGTGGAAGTGCCGGCGCATCTGGTGCGTCCGCATGGAACGATTGCGTGGCAAAGGCCCGCCGGCAAGTGGAAGCTGGTGGTGCTGGTGGGGCATCCGGGCAGCAAGGTGAAACGGGCCGCACCGGGCGGGCATGGCATGATGCTGAACACAATTTATGCGCCGGCGATGGCCCATTACCTGAAAAAATTCACACAGGCGTTTGCCGCGCCGGGCGTGAAAATGCCGCGCGCAATGTATCATGATTCTTATGAATATTTTAGTGGTGTGCCACGCGGCTACGGGGAGTGGTCGGCTGATTTGTTTGAGCAATTCGCGCGTCTTCGCGGCTATCGGCTGGAAGAACATCTGCCGGCGCTGGCCGGCGATGCGGATAAGGTTATGGTGGGCCGTGTACAGGCGGACTACCGGCGCACGGTATCGGATTTAATTGTGGATTCGGTATTTTCGCAGTGGGCGGCGTGGTGTCGGCAACGTGGCATGCTGACGCGTAATCAGGCGCATGGCTCGCCAACCAATCTGCTGGATTTTTATAATGTCGCGGATATTCCTGAACCGGAGGGCAATTTTGGAAACCGCAGTCGGATCGGTCAATGCCATCCACTGATTGCCAAATTCGCCTCTTCGCCGGCGCATATTGTCGGCAAACGGCTGGTGTCATCGGAAACGGGCACATGGCTGGCGGAACATTTCAAGGTGACACTGGCCGACTTGAAACAACTGGTGGATCAGTTTTTTCTTGGGGGTGTCAACCATCTGTTTTATCACGGAACCTGTTATTCGCCGGATGATGCCGCATGGCCAGGCTGGCTGTTTTACGCCGCCACGGATATGAACCCGCGTATGAGCATCTGGCGGGATGCGCGGACGCTGAACAACTATATTGCCCGCTGCCAGAGTCTGCTTCAGGCCGGTCGGCCGGATAACGACGTGTTGCTTTACTGGCCTATTCATGACCAGTGGCACAGACCCGGTGATATGGCCCAATATCAGACCATGACCAACCAGAGGGAATGGTTTTATGGCCAGCCAATTGGCACCACAGCACGTCGGCTTTGGGATGCCGGTATTGGATTTGATTATCTGTCCGATCGGCTGTTGAAAGTGGTGCGCGCGGCGGGCGGCCGCCTGCAAACGCCGGGCGCAAGTTACGCCGCAATTGTGGTACCGCCCGTTACGGTCATGCCGCCGGCTACTTTGCGGCGGTTGATTCAACTGGCCACAAAGGGTGCAACAATTATTTTCGCCAAAGCTATGCCAAGTGAGCCACCGGGAATGGGCCGGCGAGCCAAAAACGAAGCGGACCTTCGCCACCTGAAAGCCGGACTGACATTCCAAACATGGAAAAAAGGGGGGGCGGGAATTTCGCAAGCCACAGTCGGCACGGGGCTGCTTTTTACCGGATCGCCGGTGAAGGTGCTGTCGGCCTTGGGAATAGATGGGGAAACATTGGTCAAGCAGCCGGGGCTGCTTTTCCTTCGGCGGAAGGTCGACGGGGATACTTGCTACCTTCTTGTGTATCAGGGGAAAAAGTCGTTGGATTGCCCCATCCGGCTGGCGGTGCCGGCCAGAGATGTGGTGTTGATGGATCCCATGACCGGGAACGCCGCACCGGTGAAGGTGAAGCTGGACCGGGCCGGCCGACCAACGTTGCGGATTGTGATGGAACCAAACCAGTCGGTGATTCTGCGGGCGTTGCCGGAAGCCTTCAGCGGGGGGGCCACGCACAGGTACGCGGTGCCCGGAAAGCGTGTGGCCAGGTTGGTGGGGCCGTGGGATGTGGCGTTTGTGTCGGGTGGGCCGACCTTGCCGCGCGACTATCAGGCCAAAGGGCTGGGTTCATGGACAGACAATGGGGATGTTGAAACGCAGTCATTTTCCGGGACGGCTCGGTATACGATTAGGTTTGACGCGCCATCGGGAAAGGGGCCATGGTTATTGGACCTTGGCCGCGTATGCCAAAGCTCGCGGGTGCGGGTGAATGGCCGCGACCTTGGCGGGCTGATTCTGCCGCCCTACCGCCTGGTAATTTCCGACCTGAAGGTGAAGGCAAACCTGTTGGAGGTAGAGGTAACGAATCTTCCAGCCAACCGGATTCGATTCATGGACCGGAAGGGTGAGCGATGGCGGATATTTCATGACATTAACTTCTGCGATATTTCCTATCATCACTTTAACGCGGCCCAATGGCCGGTGGAAGATTCCGGTCTGATGGGGCCGGTGACCCTGATGGAATTGGCTTGATCGGGCTTGGGAGTTCATATAAAAATATCGTATAAGGGATAATATTTTATACTAATACAATTATAAAATTCGCATACTGTTTGCTATTGACATAATATATAGGTTATAGGACGCCAATTCGCATATTTCGCCATGAGTTTCCTGTTTTTTTCTGGCAATCGGTCTTTTCATCGACTAGTCTGATGTCAGGTTGTCAGAGCGGGATAACCGTGATGCCTACCTCTGTTCGTTCGGCCAGGATGGCTGAATGCCGGCCACCGACGGAACCTTCCGTTGGTCCGGTCAATTATCTTCTGAGCCTGCAAGGATGCCATGGCCGCGGATGTGCTTTGGAGAGCTTGCATGCGTCATTCACGTAGCCTTACAAAAAGCGAAAACTGGGAATTGGCCACCATGCTTACCCTGATTGTTCTGGCATTGGCGGCGTTGACCCTTTTCTGGCGAGTTGGAGGGTTACCACGGTTATGGGCGGTTGCAGCCGATGCGCCGTCCGCATTGGTTGCTACGCCGGCCGCGGGCACGCCGCTTGTTCTTTCCGTTGCCAGACCCATGGCACCCGCACGCCTGGCCATGCCGGTCTATAGCGCAAACGGGCATGTCGCGCGGCCCCAAATGGCGGACTTGCCGATTCACGTTCGTTATCGTCATGTACGGCCTGTGGATGGCTACTGGTACCATGGTCGAAAATATGTGTACTGGAAAACGTATCGGCTTCGGGTAACAAGCTACGCCCCGGATCGCCGCTGCTGCTGGCCGTACAACGGAACCGTCACGGCGTCGGGTAAAAGTGTATGGACAAATGATGGGCATCTGGTTGCGGCGGATACGCGGTTGATTCCTTTCCACTGCATGGTTCGCGTGCCGGGGTATGACCACAGCCGGCCGGTGCCGGTGCTGGATCGCGGCGGTGCGATTCGTGGCTTCAGGATGGATGTGTTGCTTCCCACGTTCTGGCAGGCGCAGCATTGGGGCCACAAATTTCTGTCGGTGAAAGTTTACAGGCCAATTGATATTCGCTGAAAAATCCCCCATACTCGAAGTCATGGCGAAAAACCTTATCATAAACGCGGATGATTTTGGTTTTTCGGTCGGCGTTACCGATGGCATTGTTCAGGCCCATCAGGCCGGCATTCTTACCAGCGCCACCCTGATGACCACCATGCCTGACGCCCAACGGGCCGTGGAGTTGGCCCGGCGGAATCAGGGATTGGGAGTGGGGATTCATTTATGTTTAACCCAGGGCACGCCGCTGGCCGACATGGATGGCCCGCTGTTTTCGCCGCGTGGCGTTTTTCCGCCGCGGGTGGGACAGCTTCTGTGGCGGCTGACGCGGGACAAATCCACATTGCGGCAGGTTCGGCGAGAATGGGAATCGCAAATTAATTTTGCCGTCTCCCGCGGTTTGCAGCCGACCCATCTGGATTCGCACAAGCACATTCACCATTGGCCGCCGCTGGGCGACATTGCAATTGACCTGGCCCGCCATTTTAACATTCGCCATATCCGGTGTGCCCGCGAACAGGCGATGCCGGGCATTCCCCGTCCGGCAATCGGGTATCGGTTGCTTTCACGGATGGCCGATGGGCTGGCTTCGCGGATCCACCGGGCCGGGTTAACGACGACGGATTGGTTCTTTGGCTTGGCGGCCACCGGGCGATTTTCCGCGGATGTGTGGCGGCTGCTATTGGCCAATCTGCCGCCGGGGACCGGTGAAGTGATGGTGCATCCCGGTCGGCCAAATGGATTGAATAGATCCATAACGCGGCTGGTAGCGGAGCGACAACTTGAATTGGACGGCCTTTGCGAACCGGATGTTAGGCTGCTGACAGAAAACGATTCCATACGTCTGATTCATTATGGCCAACTGGATAAAGCCAATGCAGATCACGCTTCGGGATAGCCGCGTTTGATGTTCGCCGGTGCGCGAAAGATATAATTTTCCGCCGCAAATAATGCCGCATTTATCGACACCCGGCTGTTGCATTGGCGAGCCACTCGGGCCGGCAAATTCTGCAAGCCAGCAGCGTGCTGCCTGCCGATTTGGCGTCTTTGGCCCCCGCTTTGTAAATCGCGCCGATACCCTATTCGCTACTCTTATTCAGGCCTGCGGCCTGGCAGAGTGCCCGCAAAGGAATTTAATTTCCACACTGTGCAGGGCTAACGCGCCATGGTATTGGCTCCAATCTGAATCTACTGCGTTAAGGATAGTCGGCTTGTTCGCGCTGGCCAAGGCGACGGCGACGAACTTGCGGTCGCTGCGGTCAAAGTTCTGCAAGGCGGGATCAGGCGGGAATTCGTCAAAGTCGCTTGAATCATGTTCCATTGGAGTAATTATGACCTGTTCGCAAAATAGCTCATTGGCCTGAACATCCGAGGCCCATTTCATGAAATAATCCCCTGCCCCCGGTTGACCGGAAAGGCTAAGATGATTCCTGTATTCCGCCAGAATCAGGCCTAAATTATCCAGCACAATTTTCCCGTTCGCATAAACGGTTTCAAGCTGTTGGATGCAGGCAAGCACGCATTCGTCGCTGGCCTGCCCGCTTTTTCCGTTCGCCACCACCGGAACATTGGTATCCGCCACGTAATGAGTCATGATGGCGGCACCTTGCTTTTCTTATGCAGGGCTGCCTTTGCCAAGGCGGCCATTTCACCGAACTCGTCGCCGAAGAATCCTTTTGGCCAATTTTTGATATTTCCAAACTCGTCAAGTTCCAACTCGCTGAGCTTTGATCCTGCCGCACCGCCGCGCTGGCAGAAATACAACGCCGCCTGGCTCGCGTCCAGTTTATCCTCGGCGATTCGGCGCTGCAGCCGCCGCAGCAGATGCTCGCTGTGGCTCTCAAAAATAATTTGCACACCCCGATGCTTTGAGGTGTATATGAACAGGTCCGCCAAGCCGGATTGCGCTGCCGGGTGCAGATGAATTTCCGGCTGCTCCAGGATGATCGTCGAACCCTTTGGTGCAGAGCAGCACAAAACGATAACAGGCAATACCTGGGACACGCCGAAGCCAACGTCCGGCAGCAGGACATTTGCCGCTCCTGGGCCTGAAGCCATTTGGATTTCGAAAATATCCCCGTTCTCGGAGACGGGCGTTAGCTGGGCACCGTTTGCGAGTCCGAGTATTCGCAGCCAGACCGAGACTTCCGACTCTAGAGTTATTGGGAGCTCGTTTTCCGAGCCTGCTCGCGCGCTGCGGTCCGTCAACATTACGTCCATGGTGCGCTCCCCGGAATAGCCGACGCCGGTCGTGGCTACTCCGCGCCACAGATAGGTGCGTTGCGGCCGATCGCGAAGCGGCCCCAGGTAGAAGACGTTGCTAAACATGGAACCGAGCACGACCGTCCGACCCGAGTGTGTCGATATTAATAAGCCGGCGAGGGGATC
>JAJZEY010000269.1 GCA_021805585.1 Planctomycetota bacterium | reverse complement strand
GTTATGACCTGTCGCGATAATCATATTGGCCCATGTCATAAGGCCATGTTTATCAATTTTGTAATTATGGATAAGCGTGCCCCGCGGGGCTTCGGAAATGCCGACTCCTTCAAAACGGTTGGGCCGTGCGCGGGCCCGTACATGTTCATCCAGAATGTCCGGCTCTTCCAGCAGTTCCCGTATCTTTTCAATGCCATAAAGAATTTCCACAAGGCGTGCCCAGTGATAATGAAAGCTGCTTTGCGGTGCGCGTCCCAATCGGCTGCGAAACAGGCCGAGTTCTCGATCTGCCAGCGGTGTGCCGCAACGCTCGGCCACCACAAGCCGGGCCAGCGGCCCAACACGATAAATTCCTTCCGGATAGCCGCGCGGTTTAAAATAGGGAAATTTAAGATAGCTGTAATTTTCCACCGCTTCACCTATGAAATCAGGATAATCACGGGGATGGGCCAGTTCCGCGACCGGTCGGGCCTGTTCATCAACAAAACGCAGTGTGCCGTCATAATGTTCAAGTGTGCCTTCGGCGTTGACCAGTCCGGCAAAAAGCGTCGGAAAATTGGCAAATGCATCCACTTCCGCCGGGTAGTTATCCTGCACGGCATGAAAACGTTCCAGCCCCCGGCCAATGCGTTCCAGTGCGTCGGGAATGGTGGCCAGAATCGCATCGCGATCTTGCACGCTTAAAGGCGTGCTCACGCCGCCGGGCACCACCCATGCCGGGTGAATTTTCTTTCCACCCAGTAATCCAATAATTTCCTGACCGAACTTCCGCACCATAATGCCGTCGCGCGCGAATTCCGGGTGCGAACCGACCAGGCCAAAAATATTGCGGGTGGCTGGGTCCGCGTCCATGCCATAAATAAGGTCCGGACTGGAAAGATGGAAAAATGAAAGAGCGTGGCTCTGCACCATTTGCGCTAAATTCATAATGCGGCGCAGTTTAATAGCGGCAGGCGGCAATTCTACGGCCAGAATATCGTCGCAGGCTTTGGAAGAGGCCATCAGGTGGCTGACCGGACAAATGCCGCAGATGCGTGCCATAATGCCGGGCATTTCCGGCAAAGGCCGTCCCTGCACAAAAGTTTCAAATCCACGGAACTGTGTGACATGAAACTGTGCGTCGTGCACTTTACCTTCGTCATTGAGTTCAATGGTAATTTGCGCGTGGCCTTCAATGCGCGTCACGCCTTTTATTTTAATAGTCTGTCCCATGAAAATGTCCTTTATTGTCTTCGCCTTTCCATATATTCCGTTATTTGCCGAAGCGCGTGACGGTACTGCTTTCCGGTTTGCGACCCGCCAGAAGTTCTGTCAGCACGTACCAGATGGCATCGGCGGGGGGCGGGCAACCGGGTACATACAAATCCACGGTTACCGCCTCATGCAACGGAACGGCATGCGGCCGAAGCCGTGGCACCACATTCAGCGGAAGTCGGGCCATGCGCTGCGCCGATTCCGGAGGGGAAGAGGCCTTTTCCACGTACGCGGCGGTAAGCAGTGCGTCGGGGGTCCAGCCATTGCGCATGCCGGGTACATTGGCGGTTATGGCGCAATCCCCCAGTGAAATAACCAGTTTGCTGCGCTGGCGAATCAGAATCGCTTTCTGGAAATCCTCTTCACTGCTGACCGCGCCTTCCACCAGGGTCACATCCACATTCAATGGAAATTCCTTCGGGTCCACCACCGGCGAATAGACCACTTCCACCAGCGATGCGAGTGTGACAAGCCTTTCGTCTAAATCCATGAAGCTCATGTGGCAGCCGGAACAGCCATCCAGCCATACCGTCGCCACTCTGGGTTTATTGTGTGTTGGGGTCATTTATCAGCCTCCCGCATAAGGGTTAAATAAGGCAAAAATCCATGTTTCTTGATCATTTCGCCAATAGCTGTGCCGCGGTGCGTCAGTGCGCCGGTTGGGCATACGTTCACGCACTTGCCGCAACTGGTGCAGGTTTCGCTGTCGCCCCATGGCTGATCAAGGTCGTTGATGATCGCGGCGGTAATGCCGCGGCCTTTCACATCTTTGGTGTGCGCACCCTCAATTTCGGCGCAGACCCGTACGCATCGTGTGCACAGGATGCAACGGTTCTGATCCAGGCGGAAAAAATCGTGTGAATTATCCACGGCAAGCCTGGGAAACCGGTAGGGCAGATGTACATGGTCCACGCCAAGCTGCTGTGCCATGGCCTGAAGTTCGCAGTGGCCATTGCTCACGCATACACTGCAGACATGGTTTCTTTCCGCCAGAAGCATTTCGACAATCATCTTGCGATATGTGTGCAATCGCGGTGTCTGGGTGCGCACCACCAGGCCTTCGGTGCATTGGGTGGCGCAGGCGGCAAACAATTTTGTTGAACCTTCCACTTCCACCATGCACAAACGGCAGCCGCCCCAGAGGGTCAGTCCTTCCAGCCAGCAGAGCGTTGGAATCGTGATTTTGTTTTCGCGAGCCACTTCCAGCAAAGACTGTCCGGTGCGGCAACTGACCGCGTTATCGTCTATGGTGAGTGTGATGGACTCAATAGAAGCAGGTTTAGCACGATTCATGATACCACCTCCAGAGGCACGGTTGGGCCATGGGCAATCGATTCGGCCTGTTGAACGGTCCTTGCGCATTCGGCTTTCTTAATTAAGTCCAGGTAATCGCTTTCAAAGTGGCGCAACGTGCTGAGCACCGGGTTAGGAGCCGATTGCCCCAGACCGCACAAACTTGTATTTTTCACCATGTCGCAAAGCTCTTTAAGAAGCGTCAGGTCGGCGTGCGTGCCGTGTCCTTCATAAATACGGTCCAGCAGGCGGTGCATCTGCCAGGTTCCCACGCGGCAGGGCACGCATTTGCCGCAACTTTCCGTCATGCAGAATTCCATGAAGAACCGCGCAACATCCACCATGTTGCTGGTTTCATCCATCACAATCATGCCGCCCGAACCCATAATGGAACCGATTGTTGCCAGGGATTCATAATCCAATTTAATATCCAGATCGCGCTCTGAAATACATCCGCCGGATGGTCCGCCGGTCTGCATGGCCTTAAAAGCTTTGCCGTCAGGAATTCCACCACCAAGTTTAAATACAATTTCCCGCAGCGTGATGCCCATCGGTACTTCAATAAGACCGGTATTGCGAATCTTTCCGGTAATGGCGAATATTTTCGTGCCCTTGCTTTTCTCGGTTCCGATGGACGAAAACCATGCCGCTCCTTCGCGAATAATCGGCGCAATCGTGCCATAAGTTTCAACATTGTTAATCAGTGTCGGACAGCCGAATAAGCCGGAATTTGCCGGATAGGGCGGTCTGGGACGCGGTAATCCGCGATTTCCCTCCACGCTGGCAATAAGAGCGGTTTCTTCGCCGCATACAAAAGCCCCCGCCCCCAGACGAATTTCCACAGTGAAATTAAATCGCGTGCCGAAAATGCCATTGCCAAGCAGTTCATGGCGCAGCGCCTGATTGATCGCCTTGGTAAGGCGTTTCACTGCCAGGGGATATTCCGCTCGTACATATATAACTCCATGATCCGCACCCGTCGCGTAGGCCGCAATCGCCATCCCTTCCAGCACACGGTGCGGATCTCCTTCCATCACGCTGCGGTCCATAAAAGCGCCCGGATCACCCTCGTCACCATTGCAGATTACATATTTTTGTGCTCCGCCGGCTTTGGCCACCGTGCTCCATTTAAGCCCCGTTGGAAAGCCTGCGCCACCGCGGCCACGCAATCCGCTGGCGGTTATCTCGCCGACGACATCCATCGGGCTCATTGTCGTCAGTACCTTCAAAAGAGATTCATAGGCTCCATGCGCGACGCAGTCGGCAAAGTCTTCTGGATCCATGCGGCCGGAATTAGAACGGACAATCAGTTTCTGTGCCCGGAAGAAGGGCTGATTCAGGTCGCAAAGAAGGTGCGCAAGCCGCGGATTACCGGTGGGAGAATTCAGGCCGTCGATAATAGCGGAGCCGTGATCGGGCGTCACGTTCTGATACATGGGCGAGCCGTCATCGATTTTCACCATAGGTCCGTTGCCGCAAAGCCCCATGCAGCCCACACCTATCACGCGCACTTCTTTTTGCAGGCCGCGATCCTTGATCGCTGCGTTTAAACTCGTGCAAATCCGCTCACTTTGCGAACTCACGCAGCCGGATTCCATGCAAACGCCGATGCAGTGCTTGTATCCGGCGTTAAGCATCCGCTTTTTCTCGGCCATGCTCGCCAATTCTTCGGGTTTCATGATGTAACCTTTCCAGCCAACACCTTATCCAATCGTTCCAGCAGCATTGTGGCCTCACTCTTCCCCTGCACCTGACCATCCACCACTGCCGCGGGGGCCAGTCCGCATGCACCAATGCAGCGCGCCACCAGCAGGGATATTTCCCCATCCGCTGTCGTCTGACCGTCGTGGATGCCTAACTTCTTTTCCACTTGTTCCAGCAACTGTTTGCTTCCCTTGATGTAACACGCAGTTCCCAGGCAGACCACGCAGGTGTGCCGTCCCTGCGGCTTAAGCGTGAAATGGTGGTAAAAAGTGGCCACACCATAAATTTTCGATAGTGGCACGCGCAAACTCGCCGCGACCCATCGCAACGCCGATTCATCCAGAAATCCCATGGCCTGCTGCACGCTGTGCAGAGTCTCAATCAAGCCGCTGGCTTCAAATCCATTGCGGCGCATGGTGGCTTCCGCAATTCTCCAGCGTTTGTCTTCGGTGGGAGCCGCCGGTAATGTGTGTGTCATATTCATATCGTAACTCCTGCATATTCAGTTGCTTAGCAAATGCGCGGCAATTGTTCACCATACGGCTTTTGCAGCACGCGTCGTCCGCCAATGTTGGTCCACATTTCGCATATCCCGTCGGTCTGTTCACCAATATGCCCGACGACACAGGCATCCAGGCCTGTCGGATAACGCCGCAATGTTTCCAGAACTGTTTCCGATTTGTCCGCCGCCACAACAATTACCGCTTTTCCTTCATTGGCGACTTCCAATGGATCGAGTCCCAGCATGGCCGCGGCATGACGTGCCTCCGGTTGTACGGGTATCAGGGCTTCTTCCAGAACCACATGCCGCCCGCTTTGCCGCGCCAAGTCCGCCGCCACGCCCGCCAGGCCGCCACGCGTTGGATCTCGCATGAATTTCACTTCCGGCGTATGCCGCAGCACATCGGAGATCATGACATTCAGTGGTGCCGCGTCGCTGCGTAAAACGCTTTTTACTTCCGGCATGTCGCGTGTAAGCATGACCGCCAGCCCATGTTCCCCGATGGTTCCACTTAAAATGACCAGGTCTCCCGGTTCCACACGCGATGGATGCAGTTGAAGGCCCGCAGGCACTCGCCCCATGCCTGCCGTGATCAGGTACATGCCATCCGCCTGCCCGCGACCGACCACCTTTGTATCCCCGGTAATGACACAAACCCCCGCCTCTTCCGCCGTTGCGCGAATGGAATCCAGCACACTTTCCAGCGTTTTGGTCTCCAGTCCCTCTTCCAAAATCATGGCCAGCGCCAGTCCCAGCGGTTCGGCGCCGCTTACCGCCAGGTCATTAACCGTTCCTGAAACAGCCAGCCGGCCAATATTGCCTCCAGGAAAAAACAGCGGCTGAACCACATAGCTGTCAATGGTTAATGCCAAACGGCCAGACCCCCGCCCGACGATTCCCGCATCCAGCAAATTGCCCAATATGGTGTTGTTCAATCTGGGCAAAACCACGTCGTGTATCAGACTGTCTGTGAGTTGGCCACCGCCGCCATGAGCCAATGCGACGCGCGAAAGTGCGCCGGTCAGGCTGCCCGTGCCCATCGCTTGATTTCCGGTTGATGCGGTCATGATAGAAGCTCCTGCGATTTGGACTTTTGAAAAAATGCCCTGCCGGCACATCCGTATTTGAACCATGCGGCGCAGGTTCCCTCGGAACTGACCATGCACGGTCCGATGGGATTGATTGGCGTACAGACTTTTCCGAATAACTTGCAGTCGGCGGGTTCGGCTAATCCGCTGATCACCTGACCGCATATGCAACCACGCGGTTCGTGTTCTTTGGGCTGCACAAGAGCGAATCGTACGCGGGCATCAAAGTGCGAAAATTCAGTCCGTATTGCAAGACCGCTTTCATCCATTGCCCCCAGACCACGCCAGCGGGCATTGCATGGCTCGAAAATAGTCGCCAGCAATTTCCGCGCGGCTGTATTTCCGTCGGCCCGCACCACTTCCGGATATTGATTGATCAGGGCGCTGCGTCCTGCCAGTGCCAATTCTGTCAAATCCGTCAGGGCCGAAAGCATTTGCTGTGGTTCGAATCCGCCGATCACACACGATTTGGCATATTCCGCCACAATGGGTTCATAAGCCCGCGCGCCGATAATGACCGACACATGACCGGGCGCCATGAACCCATCCACGCCCAGGCCCGTGGTGGGGGCCGCGTTCAAAAGTGCCCGCATGGCGGGAATGATCCGCTTATGGCTGGCCAGAACCGAAAAATTGCCAACGCCCCGGCGGCTGGCTTCCAATATCGCCGCCGCAGTTGCCGGAGCTGTGGTTTCAAACCCCACTGCCGCAAAAATAACATGTCTGTCGGGGTTCCTTTGCGCCATAGCCAGTGCATCGAGTGAACTATAAATCACACGGACATTCGCGCCGGCCATACGCGCTGTTTCCAAAGTGCCGCGCCGACCCGGAACACGTAACATATCGCCATAGGTGCAAAGTATGACGTTCTTAAGCCCTGCGGCTTCCACCATCAGGTCAATGTCGCTTTGTGCCGTCACGCAAACTGGACAGCCCGGACCGCTGATAAGCCGTACATTTTCAGGCAGCACGGTTTTCAGGCCACAACGAAATGCGCTCATGGTGTGTGTACCGCACACTTCCATAAAAGCCAGAGAACGGTTCGCCTTGCCCGCCGCGATGCCCAGCCGCAATATCGGTTCACGAATGTGCGGCCGCGGCTTCATG
>JAJZEY010000545.1 GCA_021805585.1 Planctomycetota bacterium | reverse complement strand
TATTCCGGCCACACACGCTCCGGAGTTACTTCATTGCTCCAGCGCGTCATCAGATGGGCCTTTTTCATTCTCCAATCCACCGACGGTTCATAACCCTGCGCCTCAACGGCTGATTTTTGGTCCGGAATAACCGCCAATGCTGCCGCCGCACCGGCCGCCGCCAGAACCGCCCGACGAGATAAATCCATATTGAAACTCCTTATTCATGACCTTCTTCCGCCTTAAGCCGCGTCCGAAAGAGATACCACAATACAACGTCCCGGAAAGCCGAAAAAAGCAGCCGATCGAAATTTGTACCCCAATCGGCCCCCTGAACATTCAATAACTTACGGAAAGCGATTAACCCGGAACAAATGTGCCGGTTCGCTTGCGCCGCAAAGCAGGCCTATCGCGCCAAGGCAAAACAGCGCTGTTACACCCGCCTCGGGAACCGCCAGGTTCCCGGTGGTCTGGATGTTCTGCAACTGGGCCGCTGAAAGAGCTTCGCTACCTTCGCCTCACCTGTTCGCGGCGTAGCCGCCCTGCTCTGCGTTGCCGCGGCAACGCCGGACATCTTGCCCGCAGGCTGGGCGGGACCGGTCGGGCAGGAAAACGCATACACCAATTAAGCCAGTTGGGCGTCGGTTATCTGGCATGACGGAAGTCGGGCGAGACGCCCGCCCCCAGGCCCTTTTTTATTTCTTTTATTTTTCTTCAGGCGTGGGCATCTTGTCGGCTGCGCTGGACGTTGCAGTTGAAGCAGCGGCTTAACGCTTTACAACCCGTACAGACAGGCCATAACTCCTGAATTGCTCCGTTGCCAAAACTCAAACCCTGCTTCAGGACCGGACGTACGGCCCGGTGCTTTGGCCGGCTATCAGCCTGGTGCGCAGCATCATGTGCACCGCGGGCAGGTCCTTTTGAATAATCCGCTGAATCAGCCGGGTCACGGCAACCTTCCCCATTTCCTCAAACGGGCCGTCAATGGTCGTGAGTTTGGGCAGGCCCGGAGGCGGTTCAAAGTTGTCGAATCCGCAGATGGATAAATCCCGCGGGGCCGAAAGGTTGTGGCGGGCAAGCTGCGTCATAATTTGATAGCCTATGTAATCATTCATACATATCCATGCAGTCACGCCGTTCTGGCGAATCCGCCGCGCGATATGGTCGGCCAGAATCGGAATGCGGGCGTCAAGACCCGCCGGCGCATCGGGCAGTGTGGCATTGACCGGATCATAAACCATGCCGCGTTCCATAAGATTCTGCACATAGCCGGCGAACCGCGCGGTGTAGGACGGCTGATCGAAGTGTGAATCGACCAGGCCGATTTTGCAATGGCCCAATGCCAGCAGATGATCAAACAATAGACTCATGGATCCCAGATTGTCCTCGGTAACGCAATCGGTGGTGATACAGTCGGAATAGCGTTCAAAGTTAATGCACGGCATGACGTTCGCCAGCGAATGGACTACCGCCGATGTGGGCTGATTCACCAGAAGAGCGCCGGATACAAATGAATCGCGCACAACTTGCGGATGCCCACCCTTGGTGGCCAGTAAATCAAATTCCGCCGATGACAGAAATTCGACATGCAACGACGCCCGATTGGCACGGGCACCACGCGACATGCCTTGAATCAGACGCAAGGCCACAAGATTGTGAACGGAATTGGGATTAATCGATCCACGGCAGATTGCCGCCAGCGGCACCAGGCCCTGGGCAGGCTTCGCGACCGCAATGGTCGATTCAGTGCTTGCAACCGACCGCGAACCCGGCAGCCGACCGCGCCCAACAGGGTTTACTTTGTAACCAAACCGCACGGCCGCCTCGCCAACCCGCGCCCGAGTCTGGGCGCTGATGGCCGGGTGATTCCGCAAGGATCGACTCACGGTGGCCACGGAAATATTCAGTGCTTCAGCGATTGTAAGCTGATTTACGCTCATGAAATATACGTTAGCGATAATGCATGATCTATGCAATGCAAAAACCGTGTTGTTTGCAGGATTTTAACTGAAAATCTAAGAAATCATCACTTTTCATTGTAAAAACATGCTTTTGCGGGCAATTCGCCTCTAAAATCTATTGCGGCAATCTTCACTTATTGCATCGAAATGCAATCCAAGCCTTTTATCCGGCCACGCGCCGGCGGACAAAATCCGGAGAACCGGATAATGCGCCTCGGCCGCAAAAAAAAAGACCCGCCCACCGGCAACCGGTGGAAAGGTCTTTTAAGGAAACAGTTTCGTCAAATCAGCCAACCGGCTGATAAATTACTTCCGGTCGCCACGGATGGCGATACGCAACTGCCCAATCGCTTCATCGGTAAGCTTCAGTGCCGCAACACGGTGGCCGTGAAAATCGTGGGCACCCTTCATAAGCTGTTTGCGGGCGAACATCAGGCCGTGCATGGCACGAAACAGAAAGGGATGGCGTTCATGATGTGCGGCCGCAGCCTGCGCGGTGGCCGGACCGTAGGAACCGCTGGCCAGAACGGCTGTTAAAATGCCGGCGCTGACAACCCCACCAAGAATAAAGCTGACCACGGGTTTGGCGAGATTTTTCATAAAAAACTCCTCTGCTTAAAGAACTGACCTTGGGCGAACGGGAAATTCCGTTCGCCATCCATCTGCACGTCGGCGATCGGCAAGGCTCCCGGACAGCGGCCACCGACAACGCCGAACTTTAGAGCAACATGCTCTGGAAATTATCACGCGCAGGGCTATGAAAAGTTGCAGGAATGTAAATATTGGTATGCCAATGTGAAAACAAACAGCGTTAATCTCCCGCCGGATGGCACTGGCCGCACAACCGCTATTTACCGGAAATCCCCGGCAAGACGCTATTTATGAAGGCCGCTGGCGTGAGTCATAAGTCTCTATATTATAATAAGTTAAATATTATTTTACGCTTGCCGATTTTCCGTTACGGGACAAGTTGCGATATTCGCGGCTGTTAAAAAATCCTTAGATGCCCGACATGGATGCCCCCTGCCCATCGCAACGCCGCATCGCGTCAATAACCGTTTATCCGAATTGCTCGGAAAGACATTTGTCCGGGGCTTGGCCCGTAAGGTAGGATGGCATTTGGTGCGGCGAAGCGACATAATTATTGGCCGGAAATAGATTTCAACTTTTCGCGAAGGAGTACTGAATTGAAACTTGGTAAATATTCAGCCTTGGTTCCCTGCATAATCATCATCAGCCTTTGCGGCGCATGGTCGCCTGTGGCTAACGCGGCGCAATCCACAAGGGCAATCAAGCCGCTTCAACTGACCGCGACGCTGGAAACGTCGCACACAAGGCTGCGGATCAGCCGGTCCTTCATGGGGTTATCCATTGAGTGGGGACTCGTGGATCGGCTGTTGACCAGGAAGTATGGCCGCCAGAAAACAATGATACGGCTTTTGAACATGCTCGGACGGGAAAACGGGCCGCCAATCCTGCGTATAGGGGGCAATTCGCAGGATGAAGCAGCGTTTGACCTGCCGCGCGACCGGGGACTGCCGAAATTTGTACACATTAATATTTCCACCCGCACGCTTAAACGCCTTGCGGCAGTTTCAAAAGCCACTGGCTGTCGGCTTATCATAGGTCTGAATCTGGCGATTAACCGGCCCGCGCTGGCCGTGAAACTGGTGCGCGAATGTCGGAAAATCATCGGTGAAAAACATATTCTGGCGTATGAAATCGGCAACGAGCCGGATTTTTTCGGGCGTTTTGGCGGCATCTGGAAACAGAACAATTTCCAGCTTTATCTGCGCCGCTGGAACCGGTATTACCGGGCGATAAATCCGTCGCTTGCGGCAGGGCGCCCGCACATTGAGGGTCCGGCCTTCGGCGGTGGCTGGAACCGCTACATTCCACAATTTGTAAAACGGTTGCATCAGGAACTTAACGTGGTGGGCCTGCACCGGTACGCGCTGGGCGCACCGGTGAAAAATCCCAAATCTCCGGAGTTCGCAAGCATTCCAAATCTGTTAAAGAATTCATCGGCCCGGGGCTTTGTGCGTTGGGTAAAGCCTGTCTTGCAATCGGCGGCGGAATACCACCTGCCCGTGCGGTACACGGAAATGAATTCGGCCTGGGGTGGCGGAAAATTAGGGGTTTCCAATACTTTTGCCTCGGCCTTGTGGTGTACCGACACGCTGTTTGAAATAGCCAACGCGGGTTTAACGGGCGTTAATATTCACCTTTCAGAGGGGCTGGACCAGTTTGGCGGCTACTATGGGCCGGTCTATTTCAAACACCATCAGCCACTGCGCGTCCGTCCAATGTTTTATGGCATGTTGCTGTTTGCACAGGCCATCCGCGGGCGATCGGAACTGATGCAGGTCCATATAAGTCAGCCCCCACAGCGGAACAGCCGGGTAAATATCTGGGCGGTTCGGACGGGTAAGCACACCATGCAAATAGTCGTTATCAATAAAAATATGAAACGAAGGTGTCTTATTAGAATCAAGGTGCCCGGTGCCCGAACCGTTACCAATTACAGTCTTTGGGCACCGGCCATGAATTCCGTTTACGGCCTGCGACTGCGCGGCCAAAGTTTTGATGGTGGAAAAAATGGCCGCCTGGCGGGCCAGCGAAGTGCCCCCGCGCCGGTTCAATGGAAAGGCAGCGGTGAATTATTGGCCCGGCCACATTCAATAGAGGTTTTTACTTTCCACCAAGACGCAAACTAATGCTCTGTCACAACGAAAATTTAGGGTTTCCAGCATGCCAAAATTCTCTATCCATCGCTTGTTCCAGGTCGCCGCACCCTGAAATTATGATGTGACAGAGCACTGGTAAATGTAATTTGAAAATGATTTCGGCGGCCACGGTTGGTTACTCCTATCCGCGCAATTGGCGAAATCCGCGGTTCGTCATAAGCCCCGCAACCGGAACCAAAGCCCCCGGCAAATAAAACCAAGCCAAATAAACTGTTACGCACCGGCGATCGGTTGGGGCGCAGGCCGTGATTGCTCTGTCACGATTACAAATTCGAATTGATTACCCCCCTTCGGATTCACTGCCGACTCCTTGAAACTTTAGCGCACGCAATGAATCAGAATTTTCGCCGCCGGAAAATTCACGCCAGACGGAGCCGGCGGGACGTTCGCGATATTTGTCCCTTGATTATACGCGACTGTTCAGATGCTCTCTGGCTCCCTCCGATTCGGGCGGTGCGGTGGCGGCCGCTCCTGCACCGCCCATGGCTCGCCGGCCGCCCATGGCTTGCCGGCCACATAGCCTCGTACGAAGTGCTTCAATGCCCGCGGCTACCGAAGCACGCCCCACTTATATGACTATATTGATGCTGCAACACTTTGCAATAACAATTGCCCCGCTTTTTTTTTCACTGACATACGTATGTCAGCGAGGCTGAAGCTGGCCCTGAATTCTGGCGATCTAAATCGCTGAATCGGGCATCTTGCCAAACTGGCTTGACCCTGCCGGCCGGTTCATCTGGCCGCTGGCGGCGTGGCTCATCCAATCCGGCTGCCATTCGGATATAAGTCCGGCAAGCATGTTGCCGGCGGCCAAAATTCCTCCGCCCTCATCGGGCACCTTATTTTGCCGCAATTTTCTAATGCATTGTCCCGTACAATTTTGCGGTCATTGATGAAAGTTCCACAACCCGCGCGATCAGCTCGGGAGGCTCTAAAACCTGGCAATGCGGCCCCATACCCAATATCCACCACACGATTTCCTCCAGGCCGTCAACATCGAAAGTCATCAGATTGTATCCATCCGCCTGCGGTTCAACTTCCTGAGTACTGTGCCATTGCGTTTCGGCAATTCCGATGGCGAAATCCGAATCAATCCGGATCACAATATGGTAGCGTTTGCCGCCGGGAATCATGCGCCAGCACTGCCCCAGATAACCGGCCACCGTAAAGTCAGGCGGCATGGTGAATCGTTTGTCTTGAAGGGATATTTGCGTGAATCGAATAAGCTTTAAGGAGCGAATTGCCCGGCGGTCCACCCGATATCCAATCACGTACCAGGCGCGGTTGCTGAACAGCAGGTGATATGGCCGTAACGAAAAAGGCGTGTCCCTGCCGCCGTTTTCCGAGCTTCGCGCGGCATCGTATTGGCAAAGGACTTCACGCTGCCCGCCAATGGCCCGCTGCAAACAGCTGTAGACATCCCGTGCGGCCTGTGCATTGTCCGTGCCGACCGGCCGCACGCTGACGCGCTGTTCAAGCGGAGCAAGCTGGTCTTGCAGCGCCGGCGGCAAAAGCGAGCGGATTTTATGCATGGCACGGTTGGCCGCATTATCCAGCACCGGATCGTCGGGAATGTGCTGGCCCAGCAGCATCAGCGCCAGGGCTTCATCCTGCAGAAAATCCATCGGAGGCAGAAAGCCCGCATTGCTGGTGCGATAGCAACCCGTCTTGCGGTCAAATTTAATTTGGCAGCCCGCTTTCTGAAGTATCTCCAGATCCCGATGAATGGTCCGCGTGTTCACCTTGAACGCAATTGCCAGCGATGCAGGCGATTGACCTTCGCCATTGCTTAAAAGCCCCCATAACCGAATCAGACGAATTTTCGGGTCCGCGTGCGAATCGGTAGCGGGCCGCCGCCGGGTAATCTTCGCGGATGCCAATCTAGTCATGTTCTATTCCCTTCTGGTTGCCAATACCCCTGAATTCAGCCGGCCATTCAAACAATCTTGGTAAAAGTTCCAGCGCGCGGCATGATGCGCGAACTAACTTGCACCTGATTTCGCGGCCTGATCATGGATTCACCCACGACGCCATAGGCGTGATGGAGTGCCGCAAAAAGATTGATTCGGAACACCACACGCGATTCTGTTAAAAACGCACGAATTTCGCAGTCCGTAAAATAATCGTGAGCTTCGGGCGTGTCAAAGCGCGGATCGCCCGTCCGCTCACAAGGGTGTGCCCGATTTTATCGGGAAGATCGCCAAGCTGCGATTCGCCAATGTTTTTTGAGTTTTTTTGTGCCTATCAGCAGTCCCGGCCACCCGATGTTAGAAGGTGTCGGCATTGTGGC
>JAJZEY010000524.1 GCA_021805585.1 Planctomycetota bacterium | reverse complement strand
AACACCGGCCGTCTTCGCGGCCCCTTCCGACTTGTCCTCTCCGGATTTTCCGGATTTATACGCCTTGAATGAAAAGCCGCCAAGCACCGCACCTTCGGCAAACGCCGGAGCCAAATCCGCCCAGCCGCGGGCACCGGTTTCGTTTAACAGCACGCCCGGATGGACCAGCATATTCCTGAGTTTCAGGCTTTGCGCCGCCTGAACGGTCCGTGCGCCGGCCCAGCGAATCAGATCTTCCTGATCTTTGACAAATTCGGCGACTTTTCCGAGACCAAGAAGAATGATTCGCGGCAAACTGCCCGCCCCCGGAATGGCCTGCCACGCGCCGGCCTTGGCCTTAAAATCTCCGCGGGCCAGCACGCCAGCGACAATCTGCTGAATGTCTTTTGATATCTCGGCTAAAACCATCTGCTCGGGCTTGGAATCTGAAAACAGAAAAATCGCCACGGCGTCCGCATTGGCGGGAACCGCAGCATTTAATTCAAATTCGGCAACGGGGGTCAGGTCCGCAATGGCTGGGGTAAATTGCTTACGACGGGAAGAGGGCATACGTTACCTTTCAAAATTGCCGCGGCAAATTTATCTCGCCGGCGGCACAACATGATTCAACCGATAATTTTACACGCTTTTAGCAGGCGGTGTCCTGTAGCCGATCAGTCGGCCACTGAAGTCCGCCCAATTACCCTTGCCGCGGGCGGTCCAGAATACTTCGGCCGCAGCGCACAACCGTGGAAAAGTGCGTTCCCACACCACTGAAAGATTGGGAACGTGTTCCGTCCACAGGTTCGCCTGCGAACCAAGCAGCAGTGGCCGCAGTTTTGGTGTAAACCCGGACGGACATGGATCAAAGGAATAAACTTTTTCCACAGACGTGGAAGCAGGAAGCCAGTCAAAATACATGTGGCCCTGCGGGCAGGGAACAACCGGATGCCCCGCCGCGGCCATCGCCGGTCCGACAGCGGGAGATTTCCCGTGCCAGGCCATCGCAATCATGCCTTCGGGCGAAAACTCCGGGTTATCATGCCAGCAGACCATGGACCGGCCGAGCTTCCGGACAATATCCGAAACGCGCTTTTCAAAATATCCCTGCAATCCGGGCATAGAGTCAATATGTTGGGTTTTCATCAGGGCGAGGCATGATGGGCAATTCTGCCAGTTGCTATAGGCAACTTCATCGCCGCCGGTGTGCAGGAAGGGACCGGGAAACAGCCGGGCGGTTTCTTCCAGAACATTGGACAAAAACGTAAATACCGCCGGGTTGCCGGCGCAAAAGGCATAGCGTGTTTTCCAAATGCTGTGACTGGGAATCGGGACATGCCGACCGGTGCAACCCAGTTCCGGGTAGACATGAAGCGCGGCACTGCAATGGCCGGGCATTTCAATTTCCGGCACAACGGTAATGTGTCGTGCGCGGGCAAATTCCAGCACGCCGCGAATTTCCGCGGGGGTATAAAACCCTCCATATTGCCCGGCGGCGTTATAATGCGTGGACGCGTCGGGCTTAAATCCAAAACCAACGGATTTCCGCCAGGCACCGATATCCGTAAGCTTCGGATATTTTTCAATCGCCAATCGCCAGCCCTGATCATCTGTCAAATGCCAGTGAAAAATGTTCAGCTTCAGCGACGCCATCGCATCCAGCACGGCCATTACTTCATGGGCGTCAAAAAAATGGCGGCTGACATCCAGCATGAAACCGCGCCATTCAAAACGTGGATAATCATCTATTTCGACCGCTGGAATTTCCCACACCGGATCCGCGACACCAGCGCTTTGGCGACGGACGGCCAATTGCAGCAGCGTCACCAGTCCGTTAAACAGGCCATGGCAATGCGTTGCCCGCAAGCTCACACCGCCGCCGGCGTTGTGCGTTTCCAGGCGGTAGGCCTCCGCCTGCCGCCAGGCCGGGCCATCCGTCGCATGCCCGGCTTCCAGTGCCAGGTCAACCCGCACTTTCTCGGCCAATGCCCGCGCATGCCACGGCACAAGAGTCACACCAAAATTCTGACGGAATTTTTCCACCGCATAAGCCAGCAGCGGCTGGCCATCGGCTGCCGGACCGCGGAATCGGATGGTCATGCCATCGTGCAGCAGCAAAGGCTTTTGTGCCAAGGACTTGACTGTGGCTGGCAGGGGAATCAGGCCGGGAAAATTCGGTAAATGCACAGGATAAGGTGCGGCCGCGGCGGACAGCGCCCGGCTCGACCGAGCCATGGCCGCAACGGTTACCAGGCTGCAGGCCTTCAGAATTTCCCGTCGCGAATGTTGTGGTTCCAATGGTCACCTCTTTTCATGTGCTGCGGCAAAAATCAGCGGGTGGTCCAGACGGCCGGCGGTTCAATAATGTCCGCGGGGCGGGCACCGGAATCTTTGCGAGCGGTTCCTGTAAGCCGACTGATAATTTTCACGTGCATGTCATGGTCACATGCGATTTGGCAGCTTAAGCGAATCCGCGGCGTCGTTGCCGCCAGGCCTTTAACCGCCAGCACCTCTTTTTCGGCAGCGGTTATACCCGCCGGTTCACCGGAAATAAATTGCACGCGGCAAGTGGTGCACCTTGCAAAACCGCCGCAGGCATGAAGCTGGTCAACTTTTGCTTCATCAACCAAGGCATTCACCAGCCGCTTACCGGCTGGGACCTCAAACGTTCCAAAATCATCCACAATCAACCTGGGCATGAAAAACTCCAAAATAGATCAGACGCCAGCCCAAGAGTATGCGGCCCCTGCACAAAGGATGCAAGGATGCAAGGACGCGAACGTTCGCCTGCACGGCAATTTTCGCTACAATCCCCGCAGGACGTATTTTTTGAGGTACCGAATGCATGTCCATTGAAAATTTACCCGCCCGTATCTGGCTGGTCCGCCACGGTCAAACCGACTGGAATGCCCAACGCCGAATTCAGGGCCATACACCCACCGAATTAAATGCCGCCGGCCGGGCTGAAGCCGCGATGCTGGCCAACTGGTTTGCCGATCGGCCATTTGCCACCATCTGGTCCAGCGATCTGCCGCGGGCCAAACAGACCGCCGAGGCCATTGCCGCAAGGCATAACCTGTCGGTCAACACATCCAGTGATCTGCGCGAACGCGAACTTGGTCCATTTGAAGGCAAAACGTGGGATGAAGTTCGGCGAGTCCGCAGCGAACTGACCGGATCCCCCGTACAGAACGGCGACCTTGCTGATTGGACCGGCATACCGGGTGTGGAAGCTGACGAAGATTTGTGGCAGCGCGTCAGTCGGCAACTTGCCGCCATCGCCAGAAGCAATCAGGGCGATGCACTGGTCGTGAGTCATGGTGGCGTGATTAAGCATACGGTGTGCCACGTTCTCGGACTTCCCTCCGGCTTGCCGCGTCGCTTCCCGCTGTCCAATGGAATCACCGCCGTGCTGACCCTGCGTCCCGACGGATTTTACCTGCAAAGTCTGCTGGATATTGGCCTGCTCGCCGGCCAGCCACAGGCAGTGGATACCGCACAAGCTCCTTCCGCCTGAACGGGCCAAAAACAATCGCTGGTAACCAGGCCCGATTTTGTGTGACCCTTCCCGGCGATGAACTGTGACCTTCAACGGACTTGGCCGGGCGCAAAACCGATGGTATGATGCCATCTCAAAACCCGGTTAATACCGAAAAAACGCGGTATTTCTCACGGAACGCGCACTTTCGCCGCCGTAGCTCAGCTGGTAGAGCGATGCTTTCGTAAAGCATAGGTCTTGGGTTCGAGTCCCAACGGTGGCTTGGCATTTTTCCCGCCAATATAGCCTTTTGCCTTACAAAAAGGCGGCTTTCTGCGTATCGGCGTTATTAGCGAAATCCGCGGTTGTATTCTGTTACACAGGATTGGCCGCCCAAGACGCGCGGACGGCTGCACTGTCAAGCGGCTGGACTCGTCAGAAGATGAAGGATGAACCGCGGATTTCGCCGATTGCGCGGATAGGAGTGCCAACGTGAATGACCTGAAGGTTACCGGCCGTTGGGCACCGGCAGATTCAGGCGGAGCGCGCCACTACGGTTGGCCGCCACATCCGCAGCTCAGACACTTGCTTTCGGGCGATGTGCGTCGGTAATGTGCCGTAAAATAGTAACAGATTGACGACGCATCGAAATGTCACGAAACGTGCCTTGAAAGCCCACTTGCAAATCCAAACATTTGGCACCACGGGTTTAATGGCACAGATCCGGAAGCAATCAGTCGGCACATTTCAGCGGCGAATATCAGCCATTGATGGATTCAATCTTTACCGCCAGATATTTCTGACGATGGCCCACGCGACGGTGGAAGCCCTTACGGCGGGTGAAACGTTCCACGTAAATTTTGTCCGCTTTGGTATCACCCAGAATTTTTGCGGTAACCGTGGCACCCGCAACGGTAGGTTGACCAATCTTAACGCCGGAATCTCCGGACACCAGAAGGACTTTATCAAAGGTGATCGTGGCGGCATCCGCCGGCAGCTCACGAATATCAATTTCCAGAACATCATCCTTCTGGATTTTAAATTGTGTGCCGCTGTCTTCAACAATCGCGTATGCCATGGAAAACTCCAACGCCGCCGGGCCAAGCCCGCTTGACTATATTCCGTGCGTTCGCGAATAAGTCGCAAACGATTTTCCCGCAATGGGAAAGTCCAGCATTATGCGGCAGAAGGTCCGGTTAATCAAGTGCGCCGTCGGCTGATAAAAATAGGGCATGTTCGTAATCCGCCACAGGGCAGCCAATCAACGCCCTTAATCCGCGCCGACCTCGGCTTCCGCTTCACCGGCCGCTTCATCTAAAATCTCATCACCGGCTTTTCCATTGGTGGGAATAACGCCCAAGGTGGACAGAATAGACCCATCCAGAAAGCCTTCCAGCCGGCGCGATCGCACCGGATGCTGCAATTTACGCAAGGCCTTGGCTTCCACCTGCCGCACACGTTCCCGTGTGACCTTGAAAATGCGGCCGACTTCTTCCAGCGTATAGGTGTAACCATCTCCAATACCATAGCGAAGCTTGATAATTTCCCGCTCGCGGTAAGTCAGCGTGCGCAACACCTGGTCAATCCGTTCACGCAGCATGTCCTGTGTCGCGGTTTCCACCGGGTTTTCCGCGGCTTCATCTTCAATAAAATCGCCAAAATAGGAATCTTCCGACTCCCCCACCGGTCGGTCCAGTGAAATCGGATGGCGGGCAATTTTCAGAACGCGCCGGCATTCGGATACCGGCATTTTCGCCTCGCGCGAAATTTCCTCAATCGTCGGTTCACGGCCCAGATCCTGGAGCAGCTTTTTGCTGATGTTGCGCAGCTTGGACATGGTTTCAATCATGTGCACTGGAATGCGGATCGTGCGGGCATGGTCCGCAATCGCACGCGTAATCGCCTGACGTATCCACCAAGTTGCATACGTGCTGAATTTATAGCCGCGGCGGTATTCATATTTATCCACCGCGCGCATCAGCCCGGTGTTCCCTTCCTGAATAATATCCAGGAACGAAAGGCCGCGATTGCGGTACTTTTTGGCGATTGAAACCACCAGCCGCAGATTACCACCGGAAAGGCGACGCTTGGCATCTTCATATTCATTGAAAACCAGGTTAATGCTCTGACAGCGGCGCAGCAGCGCCGGCCCTTCTTCCAGAACCAGGTCCGCCAAACCATGGCGTTCTTCTTCCATGGCCTGCCGGTCATCTTCGGTGTACCGGGCGTTTTTGTCCGCCAGGCGGCGTTCCAGATCCGAAAGCTTCGCGCTTATGGAAAGCAGTCGGCGCATAAGCGGAATCACTTTGCTGGTTCGCAGGGAAAGCTCTTCGAGCAGTTTTACATTTTTCAGGCGGGTCGCGGTCATCCGCCGTTCAATTTCTTCGCGATGCGGCGGATTAATATCGGATCGCAGCAGCTTTTCCCAGTCTTCACGGTCACGAATCAGCAACTTGCGAATGGTATTCAGGTTGGTCGGAATGCGCTTTGAAACCGTTGCCTTGGCATCCACTTCGGCGGTTGAAATGCGCATGGTGCGGTCAAACGGCAATTCACCCGACTCCACCTGCGCCAGAATATCCACCGCCGCCTGCGTGCAATAGTCGCTTGCCAGTACCTGCCGGCGGAAAGTCATGCGGGTGAATTCAATTTTCTTGGCCAGACGAATTTCCTCTTCGCGCGTCAGCAGTGGAATTTCACCCATCTGCGTCAGGTACATCCGCACCGGGTCATCAATGCGCTTGGCACCCACTTCAACTATCTCGTCCTCTTCCTTAAGACTGACAATTTCCTCTTCGGCCTCACGCATCATTCCTTCATCCGGATCTTCCGTGGAACCGGCTGCCGTATGCTTCACACCGTCGGCCTCGTTCAACAGTTCAATGCCCAAGGCTTCAAACTGCTGCATCAGAGCGTCCAGACGGTCCGATGAATTGGAAATTGCATCGTCCGGAAGAAGTTCGTTAATTTCATCGTATGTCAGATACCCCTGAGACTTGCCCTTGTCAAAAAGCATCTGAATGTTCGCATCGGCCCGCGAGGCCGGAACTGTGCTGACCATGGCGGGCGGTTGAACCTGCGAACTGGTGCCGTGAGTCACAATATTCTCCTGAGTCTGGGCGGGACAGCGTTGCGCGTATCGGCAAGCCCCCATGGAACTCCAAGCGCCATGGATAAATTGCCGCCAATGGCCGGTTTATTCGACGGGCAGGCCGCACGCATGTGGAATTATCCACCGCAAGCCACAGCCGCAAAGCCCCTGTAAACCAACCCTGCGCCCGGTAACACTATCCGGGATTCACCATAAATCCGCCCCCGCAGGCCATGCCGCAAGGCCCGGCACGCGAAGGCGAACGAGTCATTGTACCACCCAAAAGCCCGTGATGCCAATCCCAGCCTACCGACGAAAACACCTGGGGCCGCCAATTTTCCGGCGTGGTGCGGTTTTGGGTCTTCACCGTCCGCATTTTTTTAACGCCAACGCCACTTCATGTAATCTAACATGGCCTGACGCCCGTTTGATTGGCAG
>JAJZEY010000571.1 GCA_021805585.1 Planctomycetota bacterium | reverse complement strand
AATGACCGCGGCCAATCGCACCCGCCGGACATTGTTCACGGCATTGCAGCCATGGCTGGCCTGCGCGCAGGCCGACGCGGCGGCAGTTTCCGGTGGTGGCCTGGCCGCTGCACTTCTTGAATTAATTGAACGAATGAAGGTAAAGGAAACCCTTGAAAAATGGATCTCCGCCGAACAGGCCGCCGGAAATCCCCAGATGATCCAGATTCATGAACAGGCTTGGGAGCAAACCATGCTGGCCCTGCGGGAAATGCACACACTGCTGCCCGAAGGCCCCATGCCGCCGGCGGAATTCGCCCAACTGCTTTTTTCCACACTCGAAAATCTTACGCTTGGGCTGGTGCCGCCGGCTCTGGACCAGGTTCTGGTCAGTTCCGCGACACGGTCGCGCCATCCGGAACTGCGGCAGGTAATCGTTCTGGGCGTGGTGGAAACGCAATTTCCCAAGGTAACCATGGAAGATTCCATGCTGGATAACCGCCAACGGCGGCTGCTGAACACCATAAGTGAAGGATGCGTGAATCCCGGAAGCGATGACAATCTTTTACAGGCCCGATTTTTTGATTACATTGCCTTCACCCGCCCCGGCGAAAAACTGATTCTGACCTGGCCGCAAAAAGATGCCCAGGGTGCCCGCACAATTCCCAGTTCTTACCTTGACCGGCTGGAAAAGGATTTCGGGGTAACCTCCCGCCCCGTACATATTGCCGGCTTGGCCTTCGCTACCAGCGCAACCGACATTCTGGACGGGGTAACGACCAGCCTGATCGCGGCCCGCAATGGCGGCGACCTTGACCAGGCGGGGGAATCGACCAGTGATCTTCTGGCCGCGTATACCTGGCTGCGGCATCAGACCGATCCGGCCATTTTCCAGGCCGCTCGACAGGCATGGGATTGCCTTGCACCGCAAAATCGAACCCCGGCCGCCGCCCCCGGTCAACCCGCGGCGGCACGCCGGATCGACCGGGTCAGCATCACACAGCTTCAGACCGTGGCCGCCTGCCGTCTGCAATATTTCCTTAAATACACACTGGGGCTGCGTCCGCGGACGGAGTTGGCGATGGACCCGATAACCCTTGGCCAGATCTACCACCAGATTCTGGAACGGTTCTATCGTGTAATTATTGATCTTCCTGTATATAACAACCGCGCCTGGCCCGACTGGCCGCCGGAAACCATGGCCGCCCGGCTGGACGCGGCCATGGCCGTCCAAATCAGTACAATGGAAAAGGAAATGTTTACCAGCCAGCCGGAAACCCGCGTGATGCTGGCCACCATCCGACGAAATCTGCTGCTCCTGCTGGAAGCGCATCGGCTGGCGGCGACGCAAAATAAGTTCCGCCCCACGGCGGTGGAACAGGTTTTTGGCGATCCAAATGCCGCCTCCTTTGTTCCCGGATTTTCCCTTAAAACCGCCGCCGGCACATTGTTGCCCGTTGGCGGCAAAATTGACCGGCTGGATACAACGCCGGAAGGCGCGGCAATCGTGCTGGATTACAAAACTTCAAAAGGACATACATTCAACGCTGTTCTCATGCGGGCCGGACTGGACCTGCAACTGATTGGCTATCTGCTTGCCCTGCAAAACGCCAGACTGCCAAATGACACGGCCATTCAGCCCGCCGGAGCGTTTTATCAGTTCGTACGGGCCAAGCCGACGGCAATGAAAGAGACTCAGGCCATTTCACCCGCCGATGCGCAATATTACAAAGCGTGCCTGCCCCGCGGACTTTTTGTTTCCGACTTTTCCAACCTGCTGGAATCGGACCTTGTGCTTAACGACCGCGGCAACTGGTTTCCCATTAAATTTACCAAAGGCGGTCCGTCGGCCAGAAGCGGTCATGACGGCGTTTCGGCAAAACAATTCGCTCAACTTCTCGCCATTGCACGCAAAACGATGGAACGCCTTGTTGACGATATTCTGTCCGGTTCAACCGCGCCTTCCCCTTTTCAATGTGGTGCGAAAACAGCCTGTGCGCACTGCGACTTTAAAGCTCTTTGTCCATTCGACCGCCTGTATGGGCACTACCGGAAAATTCCTTCCGGTAGCGTCGGCATAAAGGCCATTGAAAGCGTGTTAAATGAGAACAATGCCGCAACCGACGGTACTCCGGCGGAGGGAGATTAAATGAAACCGACATTCACCACTGTTCAGCAGCAGGCCATTGGTCACCGCCGCGGAGTGCTGATGGTTCAGGCCGCGGCCGGTTCGGGGAAAACCACCGTCCTTTCCGAACGCTGCGCCAGTCTGATTGCCGACGGCCCGAACCCGGCCGATATTTCCGAATTGCTGGTTCTGACCTTTACCCGCCAAGCCGCCAACCAGATGCGCAGCGGCATTGCCAAGGCTCTGCGCTCCCGCGTTGGGGGCCGAACCGCGGACCGACGGCTGTGGCAGCAGGCGGCCTTGGTTGATCAGGCACACATTTGCACTTTCGACGCATTTTGTGCATGGCTTGTGCGAAGCTGCTTCGCACAAACCGGCCAGGACCCCGGATTCGGCGTGATGGACGCGGTGGAATCGCGTCTGCTTTTCCGGGATTGCTTCCGTCGCACATTACGCGTCTGGCTGATGCGAAACGATGAAGAGGCGATTGCGTTCGCTGATATTTTTGACCACTATGCCGATTCATCCATTGCGGGACTGGAACAATTGCTTAAGCCACTGGAATCGACCCTGATCAATCTGCCCGATCCGGAAACTTGGGCCAGGGTCGCATCGCAACAATCCGGCGGTATGGCCCAGGTAGTGGCATGTTACCTTCCGCGGTTAAACGCACTTCTTGAACCGCTGGCCGCAGCTTTGGAAAATGCACACTTTCAGGCGGATCCAAATAAAACAATGGCCCAGGCGTTGACGGACGCCCACGCCGCGGTGCTTCATGCCGTTAAAACGATCCAGTCGGACCGCCCCGAAACCTGGGATAACGCGCTGGCGCATATTTCCGCCGTTTCCTTCCCGGACGAACGCTGGAGATTCAAAACTTCCTTCAATGACCACCCGCAGGCAACGGCTTTCCGCCGCGGCCCATACGCCCTGCTCAAAGACGAATTCACGGAACTGGCGGGAAACCTTTCTTCGCTTAACAGTCGCCAGATAGCAAATGACGAACAGGAAAGCCGTCGCGTGGCTGGAATCCTGTTGAATTTCCACCAGGCGTGCCACCGGGAATTCACGCAGGCCAAGGCCGCTTCGGGTAATCTGGATTTTGCCGATATCACCCACCTGGCACTTGCGGCACTTAAACCCCCCGGCCCAGCCGAGCCGTCTAACCCATTGCCCGACCTGATTCACCAGCGGTTTAAACATATTCTGGTAGATGAATATCAGGATATCAACCCGGTGCAACAGGAGCTTTTGCGGCGGCTGACTCCGCTTATTGGCCAAAGCCGTGCGAACCCCGCACCCGCTTCGCCCGCTGCGGAAAGCTTTTTTGGCGTGGGCGATGTGCATCAGAGTATTTACGCTTTCCGCGGCAGCGAACCGGCCATTATGGACGAGCAATGCCAGACCGTGGGCGGACTTCCCATGCCGGATAACTTTCGCACGCTGCCGCCACTTGTTGACGCATTAAACGCGATTTTTGACGCTATTTTTCACCATAACCGCGACCCGGCGGCCGGCCCGTCGCCGGTGCAATCAGGCCCACTGCTTAAGGCCGGCCGTCCCGGCGCTGCGGATTCGGACTCTCATACTCTCATCGGTGCCCCGGTCACGCTGCATGTCATCACAAAAGTGCCTCGCAATGCCGATGCCGTGCAAGCAGGCGCGAACGCCCAAACCCCTTCAACGAACACGGAAGACGAACCATCCCCGGTCGAAGCCGATCCATCGGAAGCTTCCCCGGAAGACCCTCTGGCCGAGCTTGATACCATGCAGATGGAAGCCTGCCTGATAGCCGCGAAAATAAAGGAAATAATCGGCGCAAGCCGGACGATTCCCGGCAAAGGGGAGCCCGGTCGCCGCGTTGAGTTTTCCGACATTGTTATTCTCATGCGATCGGTCTGGTCCACCGCGCCCATTCTGGTGCGAACGCTTCAGGATTGCGGAATTCCGGCTTTTGCGGAGTTGCGAACCGGCTTTTTCGATTCGCAGGAAGTAATGGAAACACTGGAACTGCTGAATGTCCTGGACAATCCCGCACAGGATATTCCCATCGCATCGGTCCTTCTGGGTTCTTTTGGCGGATTTACCCATGATGATTTATTGAAAATTCGCACCGCCTTTCCCGACCGGCACGCGGTACCGTTTTATCTGGCCGTGGTGCAATTTAGCCAGTGCAGCGCAACGGTTAATGCAGCCCCGCAGGCCAACGCCCGTCCATCGGATTCCGACTTAGCCGACAGATTGAATGCCCTTCTTCAACGCCTCGAAAATTGGCGAAATCAAATTCACTCGCTCGGCGTGGCCACCGGCATGGCCCGGATTTTTCAAGACGTGAATCTGTTTTCCCGTGTGCTGGCCAAACCGTATGGGCACCGGCGGGTTGCGAATCTTAAACTGCTGCATCAGAAGGCCGTGCAATTCGGCGGCAGGCACGCCCGGGGACTCGCCCGCTTTAACGCCTTTGTGCAAAACGTCCGCGACGATCGCGATACCGATTTTGGCGATGCCCCGCTCGGCGATATAAACGCCGTGCGCGTCATGTCCGTTCACGCCAGCAAGGGCCTGGAATTTCCCGTTGTGTTTGTGGCGGGACTTGGCCGCAAATTCAAGCTGCAAAATAGTACCTGCAAACTTCTGGCCAGCCCAAACGCCGGAATCGGTCTGAAACTTTTTGATCCGCAAAGCCAGGACTTCCACGCGACCATTGGCCATCAAATTATTATGCAGAACACGCGCAACCGCGAACTCGCGGAGGAAGCCCGAATTCTTTATGTGGCCATGACCCGCGCCCGCGACCATCTGGTTCTGGTGGGCCATGCATCGCGGAAGCAACTTGAAAATTGGGATAAATTTAATGCGATGGAAGGCAACAAGCGGACCCAAAATCCGCTGGACTGGTTAGGCCCGATTTTCAGCCAGAGTCAAAATGTCGTGCCCCCGCAGCCGGGGATATTGGAACGCATTGTGCACGATAGTGCCACACTCCGAATTCCCTCCGCAATTGCGCCACCCCGTGCGGCACCGGCGGATGCCGATTTACCGTTGCATCGCATGTTGGCATTTGAACCGCTTGCATCCGATCAGAATTCTTCCGCCGGAGATGCGGTGACTTTTGCCTTAAAACTGGCAACCCAACCCTACCGTCACCTTGTTCAGACGCAGCTTCCCGCGGTCCGCACGGTCAGCCAATTAAAAAGCAGGGTGCGGGAAAATGCGATCGATTCGGACGACCCGACGGCCTTACTTGATGAATTAACCGGTACCGACCCGCCGACCGAGCCGGCGAAGCTGCCGGAAAAGTCGCTACCCGGATATCAGGAAATAGAAGGCTCAACCGCCGCGGCTGTGGGTTCAGTCACGCACCGCGTTCTGGAACTCATGGACTTTTCCATCGCACCGACCCATCAGGCTGTCCGGGAACAGATATTAACAATGATACATGCGGGACGTCTGACCGAGGCGGAGGCCACCCGGGTTGACATTGACCCTTTGGCTTGGTTTCTGACCACCCCGACCGGCCGCCGCCTTGCAAAAGCAACCGGCCAAAAAGGCAAATTATTTCGCGAATTGACTTTTTTCTGGACTCGGCCGCCCGATGAAATGCTTCAACAACCGGCGGCCCATGGGACGGCCTTCGGCAATCCGACAATGGAAGAGCCTATAAGCCCGGCGGATCGCGTGCTTGTTCGGGGTGCTATGGATGCACTGGTAATTGATGAACAGGGAATTCTTTTGATTGATTACAAAACCGATGCCATAAATAATATCGCACAACGACGAGCCATGTACCAGGTTCAGGTGCGGCTGTACGCCTGTGCGGTCAGGGAAATTCTGAATCTTCCTGAAGCGACGTCAATGGATGGAATGCTGGTATTTTTGCAAGCACGGAACTGTGAGAACGTCTCACTGGAACCAGGCCGATACCCACCGCGCAAATAAGTCCGGAAATGACGGGCCTGTTCGGCAGTACCAGTGAAAGCCCGGTGGAAAATCCAAAATGTGTCTAAAAAAACCGGAAAAAAGCGGGCGAAGAGATTCGAACTCTCGACATTCACGTTGGCAACGTGACGCTCTACCACTGAGCTACGCCCGCAGAGCAACCCTTGGACAAAGGATTATACCCGAATCAGGCCGGTTGTAAACATACGTTTTGCCGCAAAAATCCGACGGCTTTATCCATTTTTAGAACAACCGCCTGAATTTGCCGGGCGAACCACAAGCCTGTGGTTCAAATATTCCCCAGACCGGGTTTGGGCGGATTTAATCCGCCGCGGTCTTGGTGCCGGCGCTTTTGGCCAGACCGACAAGCTGAATAATGACAATGTCGCCGGCATCGCCGACGCGCCATTCGGCTGTTTTAATGATGCGGGTATAGCCACCCGGCCGATTCGCAAAATGCGGTGCGATTTCATTAAATAACTTCTGAACCACGGAATCATCCTGCAACATTTCCTGATCGCCGGAATCAGCCATCAGACGGTCATGCAACCGTGAAATAACCAGGCGACGGGCCGCGAGGGTCTTTTTCTTGGCAAGCGTGATGATCGGCTCAATGAAACGAACCAGTTCCTTGGCTTTGGGAAGCGTGGTGCGGATTTCGCCGTGTTCAATCAGCGACTGGGCCAGATTACGCAGCAGCGCACCGCGATGAGCCGCGGTGCGGGAAAGCCTTCTGCCTACAACAAGATGACGCATGAGACAATCTCCAGATTTTCAAGCCCCGCAGTACGACATTTTTATACCGCCGGGAATCAGAGGCCAATTCGCAATCAGCCGATTTACCATAGTTACCAGTGGCTCTCCGCCGCCATGCCCGAAGGCGAAGGGACGGGTCACCCGCCTTAGGCCTTTTGGGCTTCGGCGGTCGCCGGGACACCGACGGGTTCCTGACCAGCCGCATCGGATTCAGTTTCAGGAATCGC